>JAGWIG010000010.1 GCA_028873515.1 Pseudomonadota bacterium
AGCAGTATTGACGGACAGATCCGTTCCTACTATTTCAGCCGGGAATATGGCACTTCAGCCACGCCAAATGCCAGCGCCTATTCTCTTGCTGCCCGCCTGAACATCCTGACTGCGCCTTTCTGGCAAGGGTTTCGTGTAGGAACAAGTTTTTATACTGCCAATTCCCTGGGAACCCAGAGCAGCGATCCCCAGCGCATTGACAAGACCCTGATGGGAACAGGTTCATCCATTAATACCCTGGGACAGGCTTTTCTTCAGTATGATAAAACCAGCCTCACCATCCGGGCCGGGGATCAATTAATTAATACCCCCTGGCTCAACCAGGTAGGGGGGCGGGTGATCCCGGTTACATACCGGGGAATCTACGCCAAATTCAGCCCCATTGATCATCTTGATCTTGTTGGGCTTCGTATTTACAGATGGAAAAGCCGCACTTCGGATGGATTCTACCGAGACAACCTTTATTATCCGACAAATTATAATGGCGATGCACTCTTTGGAGGTCCGAACAACCTTCCCGACACCATGATGCCTTCAAATGGGGCACTCGCATTTGGAGCCCAGTACACACTTAATCATTCCAGAATTCATTCCTGGTACTACAACTTCAACAATTTTGCCAACATGTTCTATGGGTCAGGACAATACGCCCTGCCAGCAGAAGGCGCGTTCAAACCCTTTATCGCAGCCCAGTTCGTGCGTGAATGGAAAAATGACAATGCCTTTAGCCAAACCGCAACCCACCTGTTTAACCAGCCCGGCGAAACCGTCAACAGTACGGCTTATGGCATAAAAACAGGGTTAAAATTCTCGAAAGGAAGTATTTACTGGGCCTATGATAAAACAGAACTCCATCCTGGAGCCCTGGGTGGAGGTGCAATTGTTTCTCCTTATACCGTTGGATATACTGCTGACCCATTATATGTTGATGCCATGATTCAAGGCCTGGTCGGAGTCGGGCCAGGCTACGGATGGAGACTTCGTGCAGCATACTGGGTCATGCAGCGCAAGGTGCGGCTGACCACAGGCTATTCGCGTTTTAACACCTATTTTTCAGGGAAAAGCAACTGGACGCACTTCAGCGTAACCTATTTCCCGGGAGGGAGGTACAAAGGACTGTCTATTCGAGATCAGTTTGAAGTGGCCAACGGAGGAACCAATCTCTACCCAGGATCTGGGCAGGATTCATTTACCTATAACCGGGTTATGCTTGCTTACAAGTTCTGATAAATCAAGGGGTATCAGGAATGACCTGATACCCTCCCCCGCCCAGATCGCATGCTGAACTCAAAAACCCTGGGTCAGACTGTTATCCAGGATAATGGACAAGAGCTTTTCATAATCATGGATTATAATTTTGCGACCACTTGTTTTAATCAGGTCATGATTCTTGAATTGTGTGAAAGTCCTGGAAATAGTTGCATTGGTCAATCCCAGATAACTCGCCAGTTCAACCCGCGTCATACGCAAATAGAATTCACTGGGTGAGTAGCTGAGCTTTTCAAACCGCTTGGACAGATTAATCAGGAATGCTGCAATTTTTTGATTTGCGTTCATCCCTCCTAGCAATAGCGTCATGTTTTGCAGCCGGATTATTTCCCGGCTGAATACTTTGTCAAAATGACGGTGGAGTTTTTTTACAGTCGTATCTGACTCAATGGTTGTGTAATCAATCAAGCAGACTTCAGAAGTTTCGAGTGCAATAACGTCACTTGCAAACGAATTTGAAGCAATTCCATCCAAACCGATCACATCCCCACTCATCTGGAATCCGATAATCTGTTCATAGCCATTGTAGAAACGTTTTATGGATTTAAAAAAACCGCTATGAACCACATAAATGGAACTGAATCGTTCTCCGGCATGGCATAAAAATTCACCTTGATGAACAATCCGGTGCTTAACACTCGCCGCACTGATGTCTTTCAATTCTTGATGACTTAATTCTTTAGGAAAACATACATTCTGTATGGGACAATCATCACACCTGATCCCGGCCTGGGGAGAATGTTTAGGGCTCTTACCTTTTACATTGATCATGGTTGATAAATCCCTATAAAAATCCATTAACGGAATCAATCTGGACAAAGATACCTTTTCTGTTTCTGGAAACAGAGCTGAATGATCTTGAAATCATTCTACGAATTAAATCGTTCTCGAATAGGTAGCATGGTTGCTGACTGATCGCCTTGCCAGATAAGCATCAAATATCATGCAGATCGGACGGATGAGATATCGCCCGGTTGGGGTAACAGCCACTTTCCGATCATCCATTTCGACAAGGCCTGTAGCAGAAAATTCCTGCATCAACTTTATCTCCTGATCAAAATACTGATCAAAATGGATCGAAAATTCATCTTCGATGCTGTTCATGTCCAGCTCAAAATTACACATCAAGCCCTGTATGATTTTCCTTCTTAGCAAATCGTCAAAAGATAATCTAAAACCCCGGCTTATAGGCAAACGGTTCTCATCAAGCCGTGCGTAATAAGCTTCTAGCGATTTGACATTCTGGGCATAAGCGGCACCAATTTTTCCAATTGCAGAAACTCCCAAACCGATTAGATCAAACTGGGGATAAATCGAATATCCCTGAAAATTACGCTCAAGGCTTCTGTCAGACTGTGCAATTGCCAGTTCATCATCAGGTTTTGCAAAATGATCCATTCCAATATAGAGATAGCCTGCTTCAGTAAGATACTTCACCCCCATGGCCAGCAATTCTATTTTCAGCTTTGCTTCTGGCAATGTGGCCTCATTGATTCTGCGCTGGGGAGGAAATGTACCTGGCAAATGGGCATAATTATATAAGGCAATCCGATCTGGGCTGGCGCTGATAACCTGCTCCAGAGTGGCACTGAAACTGTCGATGCTCTGTAAGGGGAGTCCATAAATCAAATCCATATTGATAGACTGAAATCCCTGCTTCCGGGCTTCATCCAGAACAGCGAAGGTCATTTCTGCAGGCTGAATCCGATGTATGGCTTCCTGAACTTTTTCGTCAAAATCCTGAACACCAAGACTCATCCGGTTAAAGCCCAGTTTTCGTAAATGACCAATCGTGCTGCGGCTTGCGTGGCGGGGGTCAATTTCTATGGAGTATTCTCCAATATCATCAATATTGAACCGTTCTCCCAGAGCAAGCATCAATTGCTCCAACTCCCCATCACTGAGAAAGGTTGGTGTACCACCTCCAAGATGAATCTGGCGTACATGCCTTCTGGTCTGAAACTGCTGGGCCACCAGATCCATTTCCTTGATGAGATACCCAATATATTCAGCTGAACGTCGATGATCCTTGGTAATGATTTTATTACAGGCGCAGTAATAGCAAATGTTCTGACAGAAGGGCAAGTGGATATATATGGATAAAGGTTGAGCGATATTTTGTGCGTTCTGAATGTGCAGCATTTCCTTATAATCGGTTTCCGAAAAGCCAGATGTGAAGTGATCCGCGCTTGGGTAAGAAGTATAGCGTGGTCCATTGAGATCATATTGGGTAACCAGTTCTTGAGGCAGGATCATCAGATTCTTCTTTTAAGACAGCAAATTATTTTGCGATTCATCATAATTTTAATGAAGTTTATTGAGCAAGATTTGATTTAAATCATATTATTTAACTGAAAATCAAAAAGAGTTACCGCAGGGCCCATAAATTATCCATGGAAACGTTCCTTTTCTGCCAAGACCACCTTGACTTCAGAAAACTCACCACACCCCCTTAATTAATCGATAAGTTAGAAATAACCCTAAAAATAAAATTACGGGCCAGGCATCAGTCAAAGACTGGCCTACACCAAACATCTGGTTATTTGCTATGGATTCTATGAGCCTGCCTGAATATCAGCTTGGCCGGCCAGACCCGAGGATAACTTGCAAGAGTCTTTCCCCGTTAGCAGGAACCGCATGAGCTCAACTACGGGTCGAATGGCTGATCCAAAAGGCAATGGTTCGGATCCCCTGAAAAAAAGCCCTTTCTGAAGATCTCCGTTCATTGCAGCAGCAAGTTGATGATCGATACAGAATTGCCCGGCTTTAGGATCTCCATCGCGCAACCCACATTGAATCAGGCAGTCCCAACCCAGGGTACAGCGGCCACGCAGGGGATGCGCAAGCTTTCTCAATTTATCTTCTCTTCTTAAATAATTTTCCAGCCACGGGGTCCGAACCGCCCTTGCCGGGAGCCCTGCAACACTCATGAAGGTAACAATATCCTCGGGTTTAGCTTCAGCCAGCACTTTTTTAAACTGGGGGTGCGCATCGCCTTCAATGGTAACAGCAAAAGCCGTCCCGAGCTGGACGGCTGAAGCTCCCATTTGAAGATACGTCCGAATCTGTTCATGACTGTAAATCCCGCCTGCAACAATCAGGGGTATGCTTGCTGAAGCCAGACCCATTTTCTCAAACAGTTCAAGTGTTTCTTCAATAACCTGCTTGAAACCGAAACGGGGATCATCAAGATTTTCCATATGAGGTGAGCCCAGATGCCCTCCTGCATAGGCTGGATGCTCAATGATGATAGCGTCGGGAAGCCTGTTCTTTCTCGTCCATTTTTTAAGCAGTATGGCAATGCCACGGGCATCTGACAGTATGGGGACAAGCGAGATACCGGGCCAGTCTGAAGTCAGCTCCGGCAGGTCCAGGGGTAATCCGGCCCCCATGACTATTGCATCAGCTCCACTGATGCAGGACTGCTGGACATAAGCCTTATACTGGTTCACTGCCCGCATTACATTAACTGCAATAAAGCCAGAATCTCCTGAAATGACCCTGGCTGCTTTAATTTCCCGATCAAGTGCTTCAAGATTTGCCGCTTCAATCAGTTCCCGGTTTCTGCATCGACCAGTCTGTTGCATAAGATCGGCATGATGTCTTCTCAAATCAATACTCGAAATCGTTCCCATAGCACCAAGGCAGGCAACATGTCCCGCCAGAAGATGAGCGGAAACCCCTACTCCCATTCCTCCCTGTACAACAGGAAGTAAATCTTTTCCCTTGAGCTTGAAATTAGGCAAAACCTGGGATGGGTTCATCCCTGAACATAAAAAATCAGGCAAGATTCTTTCAAACTTGGCTTGGGGTCGATCCATAACGTATCCTTTGATTGAATCCTGGTTGCAGGGGAAAGCATAAAATAATCATTTTAAGGCTCGCATTCCCAGATTCAGTGACATAGATCATCATTTTGAGAAAATAAATTCCTTGATCAGACTGATCATGGACTATTCCTTAAAAAAACTTCCCACCAAGCTGCTCCAACCAGAATCAGATCAATTTGTATGGCTCAATCAGGATTGCCCCCCTTATTTTCAATCAGGCTGAAGTTATTTGTGAAATAAAGGCCAATCAATTGATTCCAGCAAGTTCTTTGAAAGCAGACCCAATTCAGTATCCCCTTCAACAAGCAGACGTCGATTAAAAAACAGGGTATCAGGATCCTCTTCACCATGAAGAAGCTGCCAGAAATCATGTGACGATGCACTAATGACCAGATGCGGCTTACAGGAATTGAGAACCGGTACGAACTGCCCGTATTTGCGCTCAAATGTCAGCCTAAGCCCCAGATCTGTCACCTGGATCTGGAATATATGCCCCACAAGTTCCGACAGATCCGTCTCTTTTGCCCATAAATCAAAGCCGAGATTAAGCGCCAATACAAAAACCAGTGAAGGAGGCCACTGCGGTAGCCTGGAAACAACCCGACCCATCATCCTCAACAATCCTGCCTCCTGAACCGCATTCATTGCCACTCTTCTTCTTCCGGCCGCCAGGCTTCCATGCCTGGACGACCATGCCAATACCCATCACAGGAAGAAACAGGTATCCATTTCTCAATCAATGCCCTCCCATATGAAGATTCAACCTTTCCCCTGGAACAATCATCAAAGGCTCGAATAATATTTCTCATATGCCTTGATTGCGGACTGATCCGAAGGGTGGTCACTCCACATTCTTTCATGGATTCAATCTGATCAATCAAACAATAGGTTCGGGCTGACTGTGTCTGGGTACCATTCACAACCAGAAAAGGCTGATCTTCCCTCGTCTGAAGCAAGAGGCCATCTGGATCATGAATGCACCGAAACTCACATTTATCCTTTGAAAGGTTATGGTATCGAGCGGTGAAACAACGGGCGGAATAAGCAAGCGGCAATCTTCCAAACACAAAAACTTCTGTTTCAATCGGATTCTTCAGCTGGGGCAACAGTTCAGCCAAATCTTCCTTCGAATATTCTATGGGCATAACCCAACGTCTTGCCCCAAGCATGGTGACGATATCAATACTCGCCGCATTATAAAGATTAAGATGGGGACCAGCGATAAAGGGAATCTGCCCAACACTTCGCCTAAGTGCACCCATATCATTGACCTCGACCTCAAATTCACCGTTTTCTGCAATCCTGCACATGGTTTTCAGGTCAGACTGGGATTCAATCAATACAGGTGTAGACAGAACAACCTCTTTCCCTGCAGCTTTCAGATCCTTGCCTATGGAAATCCAGTCGCTCAGGCGCATCTCGTGACGCCTCGAACATACAACCTCACCCAGGTAAACCGTATGAAGCTCACTCTCCGCCATCTCGGCGTAGAACCCCAGAATCTGGTCACGGGGCCAGTAATAGAATAGTGGTCCAAGTGCGAGACGGGGGGATCTTGACTTATTGATTTCAGAAATATCCATATACCTCTCCTACTTCCATGGGCGGCTGTAAGCCCCAAGCGTATGCTGATTACCTTCCGCTACTTTATCCAATTCAGTCTTCCAGGCAGGAAGCACCCGATAGTTGATGCGGTCACACAGGCATTGATCAATAGCCTGGCGCCAGACCTTGGTAACCTGTGCTACATAGGCAGGACTTCGCTGACGCCCTTCGATCTTGATGGCAAAGACCCCGAGGTCCATAATTTTGGGCAAAACAGCCAGGACATTAAGGCTAGTGGGTTCCTCAATGGCATAATAGACATCATTGCCAACCTGAAAACGTCCCTTACAGATCACTGGATAGCCAGCACTTTCACCAATCTCGAAGCGATCCACCAAAAGACCGTTTAACCTGGATTCAAGACCCTTCGGGGTATTTTGCCAGCGAACCGCCCTGGCGGGTGAACAGACCCCATGCAGATTCGGAGCCTCACCTGCGGTATAAGACGATAAGGCACAATGACCTTCAAGCATGACACATAGGCTCCCAAAACCAAAAAGCTCAATCTCCACGGAGGTCTGGCCTATCAACTGTTCTACCTGCTCCAGTGAGAGCACTCGGGGAAGAACAGCCCGCTTAATACCATAATAATCATGATAAAAATTAAGTGCTTCAGAATTGGTTGCTGATCCCTGGACAGAAAGATGCCGCCGTAAATCGGGGTAGCGCTTCTGGGCATAATCCATTAAACCCAAGTCTGCCATAATCAGGGCGTCTGCCCCTGCCCCATGGGCAATATCTATGGATTTGTGCCACTGGGTGGTCAAGTGTTGCTGGGCATAGGTATTAATGGCAACATAAACTTTCTTTCCAGCAGCGTGGACATATTCAACTGCTTGTATCAATCCTTTTTCATCAAAATTGAGGCCAGCAAAATTCCGTGCGTTGGTATTTCCCCTCAACCCAAGATAGACACAGTCCGCACCCTCTTCCACGGCAGCCTTCAAAGCCCGTAAACTCCCTGCGGGACAGACCAGTTCGAGGCGATTAACCGATGAAAGACCATCCGAAACAGTCATGAAAAAATCCCCCCTATCTCCAAGTGGGCCTGCTTAATCTCAAGAATACCCTCTAGTCCTGTTTTCTCACCCGTGGTAAAGTCAGAACCTTAACATGTTCCATGATTGTGAAATTTGCTCTAAATCATAAATTTTTAAGGTTATCAATCATTCCGATAACAATTTCTCAGCCTTGACGCATATTCAGCCTCGTAGTTCAAAATCACCTGAAACCCCTAAATTAAGAGGCGATGCTGTTGATACCTTCAATCTCCGGCCTGAATAAGCCAAGCCTAGGCAATACATTTATGGCAGGTTATCGGGTTACCTCTTATTCGGAGAGTTCGGGGAGCAGTCTATGGACATTCAAGAAAAATATGAGTAACAATAAAACCACATTGTCATATTGACTTAATGATCCATTATGATTTTCATCATCGGGTGCACCCAGGCAGAAATTATTAAAGGAAGACCATGTTTGTCCTGATCTCGATCACCAGACCCCATCAGGATAAAAACCGAATAAAGACCGGACAGGCAGGAAAAAGTTAATATGTATTGCCCGTACCGGGAATACATGTGAGTGGTAATTTATTTAGATCGAAAAAAATCATTCCTTACCCAGGCTCATTTTTTGATTGCCAATATCATGACTCCTCTGTCTTCTAAAGCCAGCATGAGCGAAAATTTTCCCCAAGGCCTAACCCAGGACATCGCGAAAATCCGTCTTGCGGCAGAAGGGCCCAATGAGATCGCAACCGATCAGCGACGAACCACCCTTGACATTGCCATCGAAGTCGCACGCGAACCCATGTTCCTGTTACTGCTAATCGCCGGGGGCATCTATTACATACTGGGCGATGCACAAGAAGCTCTCATTCTTCTGGGTTTTGTGATCATTATCATGACCATAACCATTCTTCAGGAGAATCGTACTGAAAACATCCTGGAAACCCTGCGCGATCTTTCCAGCCCACGGGCACTTGTCATCCGTAATGGAACCCCTACACGTATCGCCGGACGTGAAGTCGTACGCGAAGACACCCTGATTCTGGTTGAGGGTGACCGGGTTCCGGCAGACGGCATGGTAATGGAAGCCCATGAACTCGCTGCCGACGAATCCATGCTTACGGGTGAATCTGAAACCGTACCAAAATTCTCAAAACAGGACCAGGTCTTTGCCGGAACCCTGATTGTGCGTGGGCAAGGATTGATAAAAGTCAGCTCCATCGGTCGCAAAACCGAATTGGGCCGTATCGGTAAATCCCTGCAAGACATCACATCCGAGTCTTCACCTCTACAGGATGAAGTGGGATTACTTGCACGACGTCTGGCACTGATAGCCATAGGCTTAAGCCTTGCCCTAACAGTTATTTACTGGATATTTCGGCACGACTGGCTTCATGGCCTGCTCGCTGGCATCACTCTGGCCATGAGTCTTCTACCTCAGGAAATCCCGGTCATCATGATTATCTTTTTTGCTCTTGGAGCACGTCGGATTGCCAATCAGAAAGTATTGACCCGACGTCTCCATGCCATTGAAACCTTGGGCGAAACAACCGTACTCTGTGTAGACAAAACCGGAACGCTTACCGAGAACCATATGACTATAGCCGCCTTGTCCGTTGGCGGACAACTTCTCAAAACAGAGGCTCTTGAGGAAGGAGGGCTACCTGATCCTTATCATGAACTTCTTGAATATGCGGTTCTTGCAAGCGAAATTGACCCTCATGACCCCATGGAACTGGCTTTTCATCATTTTGCCAAGGAATATCTGGCCAATACGGAACATCTTCACCCAGACTGGTCACTCACACGCGAATATGAGATTTCTCCCAGACTTCTTGCCATGTCCCATCTTTGGCGAAACCATTCCGGCCAGTATGATGTTGCTGCTGCCAAAGGCGCACCCGAAGCCATTTCAGATCTTTGTCATATGACAATCGATGAACAGCTTCAAGTAAATCACGATGCTGAAATCATGGCTGATCAGGGTTTGCGCGTCTTAGGTGTTGCCAAGGCAAACCATAGTATCCAGATACCCAACCCCGAAAGCCAGCATGATTTTTCTTTTAAATTCGTGGGTCTCGTGGGTCTTGCCGATCCATTGCGAGCTGAAGTGCCTGATGCGATTACTGAATGTCACCAGGCAGGAATTCGCGTAATCATGATCACCGGGGATCACCCCCGCACCGCCCGAGCCATTGCAGCCAGTGCCGGAATCCCTGGCAAGGTGATCATCACGGGTAATGAAATGGAAAAAATGGACACTTTAACGCTTGCAAGACAAATCGCATCAGTACATGTCTTTGCCCGGGTTACACCTGCACAGAAACTCGCCATCGTTGAAGCCCTGAAAGAAAATGGGGAAATTGTCGCCATGACTGGCGATGGAGTCAATGATGCCCCAGCCCTTAAATCTGCTCACATCGGTATTGCCATGGGAAAACGTGGAACCGATGTCGCCCGTGAGGCGGCTTCGCTTATTCTGCTTGAAGACGACTTTACGGCCATTCTCTCGGCAATACGGCTTGGGCGGCGTATTTTTGTCAACCTGCGTCAAGCCATGGTCTATACCCTGGCAGTTCATATTCCAATCATTGGGCTATCCATTCTCCCTCTGATGTTCGGTCTTCCACTCATCCTGACCCCTATCCACATTGCCTTTCTCGAACTGGTCATTGATCCTTCCTGCTCTCTCACATTTGAAGCCGAAACCGCAAGCCCCTACCTGATGGAACAACCACCAAGATCTGCAACTGAATCTCTGGTTTCTTCACACCAACTCACCCTGAGTCTCATCCAGGGGCTCCTTGTGACGCTAGCGGCCATGGCCTATTACAGCTGGGCACTATCTAAAGGCGAACCGGCCGGACATGCACGAACACTGGCTTTCATCATTCTGGTTACCGCCAATTCTGCATTGATTCTACCAACCCGTTCCCCTGAGCCTGGCTGGTTTCGATTATTCTCAAAAATTTCCTCAACCGGAATAATGGTGCTAGGTGCTACCTTGATGGGCTTGATGGTAATCACCGAAATTCCTGTCATTGCCCAGGCCTTTTCGTTTTCTCCTCCTGCCATTACTCAATGGCTGTCAGCCTTCCTGATCGGAGCCAGCATGCTGATATTGTTTGAATGGACAAAACTGGGTCTGTACAAACGCCCCTAGCAGCCTCGGCTTATCTAAATACGGATTAACCGTTCCAGCTCTGGAAACGATAAAAAACATTAAAACCGTCTGACAGAATAAAACTTGAACATCAGGAAATACAGTATTTTCACAGCATGATAGGTTCACTCAATTACCCAGGGAGAGCAGCTCTTCATGAATTACCGGACATGGCTTCAGTTCCATATCATCTGGCATCAAAACCTGGAAAATTCTCTTCAACAAAGCAAATCACATAATAAGTGCGCCAAATCAATAAACCTGCATTTATATCCAGGCCAAAAAAATGGGACATGCGAAGTACCAACCCAAACAGGATGCTGGGTATAGCTGAATAAATGAAAAATGCCCAGCTTAATCTATTTCCAACTCATTGTTATAAAAAAATAAATCATGATAGCCCTTCAACTACTCAACTACATGTCAATCTTCTGCGGACCAAAATAATGGCCGGGTTCCCGTTTATGGCCTGATTGACATAATAACTACATAATGTATTTTTAACTGGTAATATCACTATATAGTGTGTTTTACCAGCGCCACCCACTCATCTTCTTGACCTGAGGTCAAAACAGCTTTTCAGGAGGAAAAATGCCAACCCATTCAAATGAAAATCAAAACAGCAGCCTCATTCCAATGCCATCTGAAGTTATCAAACGCAATGGCACCCGAACCACTTTCAATGCCAGCAAAATTCACTCCGCTATTCAGAAAGCAGGGCAAGCCAGTGGGGAATATGATGCCAATGAAGCAGAACTGCTTGCCACCCAGGTTATAAAAGTGCTGATTCACAAATTCCGGGGCAAGCCTGCTTCTATTGAAAGCATACAGGACACTGTTGAACAGATCCTGATCTCGGCGAACCATCTCGTTACCGCACGGGCCTATATCGTTTACCGTGAACAACATAAAAAATTACGCCAGGATAGTATCACCGTCGTCGATGTAGCCAGCTCCATCAATGAATATCTAGAACAACAGGACTGGCGCGTCAACGCAAATGCCAATCAGGGTTATAGCCTGGGCGGCCTGATTCTCAACATTTCAGGAAAAATGGTTGCCAATTACTGGCTGAATCACGTCTACTCCCCAGAAATGGGCAAGGCACATCGCCAGGGTGATCTACATATCCACGATCTCGACATGCTCGCCGGCTACTGCGCTGGCTGGTCACTACGTACCCTGCTTGCAGAAGGTTTGAATGGTGTTCAAGGTAAGGTCGAGGCAGGGCCGCCTAAACATCTTTCAAGTGCAGTTGGACAAATCGTAAATTTTCTGGGTACGCTGCAAAACGAATGGGCAGGTGCCCAAGCCTTCAGTTCCTTTGATACCTACATGGCACCCTTTATACGAAAGGACAATCTCTCCTACCATGAAGTCAGGCAATGCGTTCAGGAACTCATCTACAACCTGAATGTGCCTTCCCGCTGGGGCACACAAACACCTTTTACCAATCTGACCTTTGACTGGACCTGTCCGGATGATCTCAAGGAGCAAGTGCCTATTATCGCCGGCAAGGAAATGCCCTTTACCTACGGGGATCTTCAAGCAGAAATGGATGTTATCAATCGCGCCTATATCGAGGTCATGACAAAAGGAGACGACAAAGGCCGGGTATTCACCTTTCCGATCCCAACTTACAACATAACCCCGGATTTTCCATGGGAAAGCGATAATACCCGCCTGCTTTTTGAAATGACTGCAAAATATGGGCTGCCCTATTTTCAGAATTTTATCAACTCCGAACTCAAACCCAACATGATCCGGTCGATGTGCTGCCGCCTTCAGCTCGATCTACGGGAGCTGTTAAAGCGTGGCAACGGACTTTTTGGCAGCGCTGAACAAACGGGCTCAATAGGCGTTGTAACCATTAATTGTGCCCGCCTTGGCTACCTCCACAAAGGAGATGAAAAAGCCTTGCTCGCCCGTCTTGAAACGCTTCTGGAAATCGGCAAGAACAGTCTTGAACTTAAACGCAAAGTTATTCAGCGTCACATGGACGCGGGCTTGTTCCCCTACACCAGGCGCTATCTTGGAACCCTACGCAACCATTTCTCCACTCTTGGGGTCAATGGTATTAATGAAATGATCCGTAATTTCAGTGATGATCATCATGATATTACAACCGGCTGGGGATACCAGTTCGCCCTAAAACTCCTTGATCGCATACGTGAACGGATGCTTCAGTTTCAGGATGAAACCGGGCATATGTATAATCTGGAAGCAACACCTGCAGAAGGCACTACCTACCGTTTTGCCAAGGAAGATCGCAAGAGATTTCCGGATATCCTTCAGGCGGGAACTCAGGATATGCCCTATTACACCAATTCTTCACAATTACCTGTAGGTTACACGGATGATCCTTTTGAAGCCCTGGAGAAACAGGATGCATTGCAGAAAAAATATACCGGGGGGACTGTTCTACATTTATACATGACCGAACGTCTGTCTAATGCCGAAGCCTGCAAAAACCTGGTAAAACGCGCCCTTGAACGTTTCACCCTTCCTTACATCACCCTTACCCCCACTTTCTCAATTTGTCCGAAACATGGCTATCTGGATGGAGAGCATCGATTCTGTCCGAAATGCGATCAGGAAATACTGGCTGCCAAAACAGAATACCAGGTCACAGCTTAGCCTGGACTTCCTATCGCTGCCAATATCTGGCAGATTTTAGCAGCGATAATTCAATTATTATTGAATATTTCAATATTCATTGTATAATTGCGTTCATGGATACCCAAACAGCACTTAATGCATTTGCCGCCCTGGCCCATGATTCCCGGCTTTCCATCATTCGCCTGCTGATTAAGGCAGGCCCTGAGGGACTTTCTGCCGGGGTCATTGGCCAACATCTTAACATCATGGCATCCGCGCTTTCATTTCACCTGAATTATCTGGCGCAATGCAAATTAATCAGCGCCCAGCATCAAGGCAGGCGAATTATTTATGCGGCCTGTTTTAACATCATGACAGAATTAATCCAGTTTCTCTCTGAAAACTGCTGTGAAGGCAAAGAATGTTCACTCGTAGACTCTTCAGCCTTGATAATGTGCAGCCAGGAACCCCGCTCATGATCCCGACTCTTACAGGCCAGACACCCAACCAGTGAACCAGGCCACAGGATTTATGCCAAATTCCTGACCCGGTTTGAACACTTTATGGAGGAGAAGCATGCTGATGAAATCCAGACCCTACAATGTATTGTTCCTTTGTACAGGCAATTCCGCACGCAGCATCTTTGCAGAATCAATCCTGAACCACCTGGGTGAAGGCCGCTTTATAGCCTATAGTGCAGGCAGTCACCCAACAGGGGCCATTCACCCTTACACATACGAAATCCTCGAAAAAACCCAATTGAAGACCCTTACGTTGCGAAGCAAATCCTGGGATGAATTCCAGGGTCCCAATGCTCCAAAAATGGATTTCATTTTTACCGTCTGTGCATCTGCAGCAGGAGAATCTTGTCCTGTCTGGCCTGGAAATCCGATTACAGGGCATTGGAACATTGACGATCCGGCCTCGGTGACGGGTAGCGAAGAACAAAAACACCAGGCCTTTCATCAGGCATACAGGCAACTTTATCGCCGCATCAGCCAGTTTATCAGCCTGCCTGCCAGCAAACTGGACAGCCTTTCCCTCGAATCCGGCCAACCTGGCAATAACTCCTCGCGGAAAGCAGGTCAGTAAACCATGAAACGATCCCGTCCAGACGCCAAGCAAGCGATGAGTTTTTTTGAACAATATCTCACTGCCTGGGTTGCCCTGTGCATTCTGACCGGGATTGGACTCGGGCAGGTTTTCACCAGGACCTTTCATGACATTGCCCGGCTTGAAATCGCACAGGTCAATATCCCTGTAGGGCTTCTCATCTGGATCATGATTATTCCGATGCTGGTCAAAGTAGACTTCACAACGCTGCACCAGATCAAGGAGCATTGGAAAGGAATGGGGATTACCCTTTTTATCAACTGGTTGATTAAACCATTTTCAATGGCTTTTTTAGGCTGGATCTTCATTGACCACCTATTTGTTTCCTGGCTTCCTGCAACCCAGACAAACAATTATGTAGCAGGCTTGATTCTGTTGGCTGCAGCCCCATGCACAGCCATGGTCTTTGTCTGGAGCCGACTTGCAAATGGAAACCCCCTATTCACCCTGTCGCAGGTTGCCCTGAACGATAGCATCATGATTTTTGCCTATGCTCCCATCGTTGCCCTTCTATTAGGTTTTTCTTCAATCGTGGTACCATGGGATACCCTCCTGATTTCGGTTCTGCTCTACATTATCCTTCCAGTACTTCTTTCCCGAATATTACGTTCACACATGCTGGCCCAGGGACAGGTGTATTTCAACAAGGTGGCACATCAAATGGGAGCAGCCTCCATTGTTTCCTTGCTGTGTACACTGATACTGCTATTTGCTTTCCAGGGGCCATCCATCATCCGGCAGCCTCTCATCATTGCCATGCTGGCTGTACCTATCGTTATTCAGGTCATCCTGAACTCTAGCCTTGCCTATTGGCTTAACCGGGTTTTCGGCGTTGAACACAGTATCGCCTGCCCTTCTGCCTTGATCGGTGCCTCCAATTTTTTTGAGTTGGCCGTGGCTACAGCAATCAGCCTGTATGGATTTCAATCAGGAGCAGCACTGGCAACAGTTGTAGGGGTTCTCGTCGAAGTACCCGTGATGCTCCTGGTCGTCCATGCCGTCAACATCAGTAAAAACTGGTATGAGCGTAAACCCGGCTGACGTGACCCGCACCTGTCTGCCAATCTATAACAGTAACCAGGCCAAACCTGCACCCATAACCAGAAAAGGAACCGAATAAAAGTGAAATTCAAGCCAAAGCATTCGCTCCCTGGCCATCCGTAACGCAATAAGATTCGCGAGTGACCCTAGAACGAAACCAAACCCTCCCACGTTGACAGCATAGGCTAGAAGCCGGCCGGAAGGTAAAAATTTCTGTAATAACAAGGCTGCTGGTACATTGCTGATAACCTGGGAAGTAAACAGGCTGAACAGAAACATATGCACGGAAGAATGCAGATGTACAGAAGCCAGCCAGGAAGACAGCCTGTCAAAGTGTGTCAAAAATCCGATATCCAGAAACATCAGTATAAAAACAGCAATGAGACTCCAGTCGACATCAGCCAGTATCCTTGGGAACAGGATCGTAAAAAAAACCAGCAGCAGCATTAAACTCCATCCCGGATACCCAGACTCGATTCCTAAAACAAATCCGGCATATAAAAGCAAACAGCGATAAAGCATTTTCATCTCTGCCGGCTCTGGATACTCATCGAGTTCAACTGCAATGGGATCATTTCGAAAAACCAGAGCCGTAACCCCAAGCAGCACAGGGAGCAGGACCATTTCCAAAGGAGCCATTTGCAGGGTGAAATCAAGAAATGACAGATGTGATTGCTGCCATAGGAAAATGTTCTGGGGATTTCCGATAGGCGTAAAAAGCGACCCGGTATTGACAGCCAGAGCCTCGAAAATAACCAGCCTTCCTACGGGCAGGATACTGATTTTTCTTAATCCAAGAGTCAAAGGCACAACGATAAACAACATAATGTCATTCGTGAGCAGCATGGATCCCAGTGCAGCAAACAATACCAGAAATATTGCCAGGGGACGCTCATGATGCAGGTGATGAATTACATGTATACCGAGATGGGATAAATAGCCACTTCTCTCTATTCCTTTTGTTAGAAGCATCAGTCCTGCAAGGGAATAAATTGTACGCCAGTCAATCGAACGGACTGCTTCATGTTCTTTCACTGGATGAATCAGGTAAAGTATGACCCCTGCCAGAAGAAGAAGGTGTAACAGCCGGTCCTGCCTGAACATCCAGTACAGCTTCTCCAGAAATGAGCAAACCAGATTAGGACGTAAGCTTAATGCCATTGTTGCCTAACGCTTTCTACCTGATCCCTGCCTTTGGGTTTTTTTGAAATCATGGTCCGCTTCCGGTTCTGGCAAGGATGGTGGAACTGCCTGCTCCCGGCTTGCATTGCCAGCACCATCCAATTATGAATTTTATTACATATTTCCAGAACGCTAATTTTCCAATATTATTTCGTTAATATTGTTAGAAAACATTGTTTTCAGCATCCAAATTATAGAGATCAAAATGAGCCTTTCCATCCGAAATGAAACCACACAGGCAGAACCGGCTAGTTTATCGAGAAAAATTTCCTTCCGATCCACTTTGCTTCTGCTGACCATGGGGGCGTTCGCAACCCTTGTCCAGGCAGGTTTACGCTTTCCCTTACACATTCCAGGCCACCAGGGGTTAATATGGATGGCCATTTTAATCTATGCACGCATGAATTCATCCTATCGTTTTTCAGCAGTCATATGTTCTGTTGGAGCGGCATCAGTGTCTCCTTTTCTGGGATTTCATGATCCCTTCGCAGCATTTTCCTTTATTCTCTCCGGGCTTGCTCTCGATCTGGGTTTTATAGCCTTTGCACCCAAACGCCTGGGAATGGTTGCGCTTATGGGAGCAGTGGTTTTTCTGGCTCAACCCCTGCTGCAATCCCTCATCATGTCCACACCGAATGCCTTGTTCCACACTGCAAATTTTGGCCTCCCCTATCTGTTGCTGACTCATCTGGCATTTGGCTTTACCGGCTCTTTGATTGGCCTTGGACTTGCAAAAACAAAACACATAAATTGCAACTGAAACGCCCCTCTTCAATTCAGAACAATAACCCAGGCTACTTATAATGAAAAAAAAACCTTTCCAGATTCGTATTCTGTTTCTTTTGTTGATCTGCACACTACCTCTTTCCGCCAGAGCCGACAATCCCCGAAATGAAGTTTTTCAGGGCGGCGAAATTGTTGTGTCATCCCATCGTCCAGTAATAGAACAAGTCAGCACGGTAAGAACCGTTACGGAATCTGAAATCAGAAAAATGGGAGCCACCACGCTTGACGAAGCCATCAACCTGCTTCCGGGCATCAATATCCGTGTGGGTGGGGATGGCACACCCCGCATCGATCTTCGTGGGTTCGTCACCCGTCACATCAAACTTCTCATCAATGGCGTGCCTTTTAATTCAACCTATGACGGCCAGTTTGATCCAACCCTGATTCCCGTTGAGTCCATTGCGGAAATCAAACTAATTTCCGGTGGAGCCTCAATGCTCTATGGAGATGGTGATCTTGCGGGAGTCATCAACATCATCACAAAAAAAGGTTATGCCCCCCCCCACCTTGATAATGCGGGAGCAGAAACCGGTACTGATGGCTTCAATCGGCTTTATGGCTCTGTTGCGGGATCAAAAGGACGAGGAAGCTATTATCTGAGCGCAAGCGAATCGGGGAGGGAAGGCGAACCAGCTTCCTCGAATAATGACTATACATTTGGCAAAACAGGAGGCCTGATTTCCAATAGCGATCGCCTGCGTAAAAACCTTTACGGAAACTTCGGCTACCACGTCTCGTCAAAAACGGCTATTGATCTTACTTTCACACATATTGAAGGGCATAATGGCCTTGCATTACCTGGCATAGACAACAAAAACGATCCTTTTGCACCAACAGTCAAATACGAACGCCTGGATCACATTGTCGGCAATACAGTCCAGCTCACTGGGGACTTCAAGCCTGCCCATCGTTTATCCATGCGCTCATGGCTGTACTTCAATACGTTGACAGAAGATGACAATAGCTATGATAACGCCAACTATGATACGGTTAGTAATCCTTCTCTTAAAAACACTTTTCTCACCCATAATACGACCCATATTCCAGGTGCCCATATCCAGTTAAGCTATCATGCCATAAGTTCAGGCACCTTAAGCCTTGCCGCTGATAGCCGCATCGAATACTGGAACCAGACTGGCTTGCTCCACAATGTTCCCTTAGGGGGTGGAGGTGGGGGAGGAGGGGGCCACGGAGGAGGCGGTGGGGGAACATATACTTCACAGAACATCAATCTTGCCCGGGAAATCGGAATCCAGTCCCTTGACCTTGAGTACTCCGTTCATCCTCTTCCCAAGCTGAGCCTGGTTGCAGGTGTCGGCCAATATTGGCAGCGACTGGATAATGATAGTCACAGAAATGCCCATGGATTTCTTCTGGGTTCTTCCTATCAATGGTTGCCCAGAACACGCTTACGTGCCTCTTTCAGCCGTCATATCCGTTTTCCTGAAATCCAGCAGCTCTACAATGCCACTTCAGGCGATCCTGGCCTTTTGCCTGAATCAGCCCTGAACACAGAAATAGGGATTGATCATCAAATATTATCCGGCACCACTGTCGGGTTGACTCTTTTTCATGATGACGTCCACAACTACATTGAAAAAAACAATACCACCAACTTCTATCAGAACTATGATCATTACCTGTTCCAGGGAATAGAATTTTCTGGAAAAACACGTTATTTCAAGCGTCTGGAATTAACAGGAACCTATACTTACCTGCAATCAGAAAACAAGTCTTATGCCGCATCCAGCAATCTGCTGCAATATCGGCCAAGGCATAAGCTTGACCTTTCTGCCGACTATCGTTTCAATCATGGTTATAGCGCTTTCATGTCCATGCTTTTTATCGCCAACCAGGAATATTTCTCCAATTCAAACCCGACACAAAATGGCCAGCTCAATGGCTATACATTATTCAATATCAAGCTGAACAAACACATTGAAGCCACTCACCTGACGCTGTATGTCGGGGCAAACAATCTGTTCGACAAAAATTATGAAACAAGCTATGGTTTTCCTCAGGCAGGCCGGGTAATTTATACAGGCATCGAATACGGATTATGACATGCGCTTTTTAGTAAGCATTGACGATACAGATAATCTGGACAGTCCAGGAACTGGAGAAGTTGCTCAGTGGCTGCGTGAGCACCTTGAGTGCATGAAACTCGCCAAAACAACGTTTATTACGCGTCATCAGCTTTTCATTCACCCGGATATAGCCTATACATCACATAACAGCAGCATGTGTTTTATTGCCGAGGCCATTGCCCCGCTAAACACCATTATTCCGGTTATGGCATCAAAAATCAGGGAATTTTCCTCCCTTGATTCTGATCCCGGTCTTTGTATTGCCAGCCTGGATAGCCTCCAACATCCAGAAGAACTGGTTGCTTTTGGAAAAGCTGCCAAAACCGAAGTCCTGAACAAAGACATGGCGTATGCCCTTGCCCTTAAAACAGGAGCTCATCTTTCAGAACACGGCGGGGATGGAAGTGGCGTCATTGGTGCCCTGGCAGGTGCAGGATTGCGTCTTTCCGGCGAAGATGGCAAGCTGCGGGGCAGCCTTTCTTTCAGCCAAACCCTTATATCAGTTTCAAAAATAAGGATACATCCAGATATTCAGGATATCCGAACCCTTTCCCATGAAACCATTACCGATGATGAACTGGTCGAAATTGTCGACAAACCTAAAACGGTCATGCAGGAAGGCAAAGCGGTATTACTTCTTACGCATTGCGAGGCCAGCAGGAACTGGCGCACCCTGACGCGAAAGGAACTGAAAAATTACTGATTGCTGGCAGCCAGTGGATAAGGGCCGGCTTTATCTGGGCGGAAAAAACAATGAGGATGAAGCCTCCAGGCTTGCCTCTCTTTGCCCTGGTTTTGCTCCTGACGAAGAGGACGAACAGGTTTCCTTAATACCTCGCTCCTGTTACAACTGCCGACAGCGCAGGTGGACGTCGGACAGCTTTATCTGTATGCTGCACTTTAAACCGGCCTGAATTTAACATCTGATCTTATCCGCAAAGTTCAAAAAATCATGCAACTTGGTGTATTCAGGATAGGTTCGACTGTTACCTGGGAAGCGTTCCTTCCAAATTGAGCGTCAAGCTCTGGTACAGCTTGCCTGTTCATTAAAATGGTTTTATGCTCAGACAGGAATTTCAGAATCATAATGGACATCTTGCATGCATAAACCCATACCGTTTGCTCCCGGATGGCCGGGTATAAAACCAAGCTGGACTTCTAGTGACAAAACTGGCGTAGGAACAGCACTTAATCAGAACACCCAAATCTGGTTCACGTTAAGCCACGGAATTATAAACGAAATATATTTCCCCAGGCTGGACACCCCCAGTACGCGTGACATGGAAATGCTGGTCACCAATGGCCGGGATTTCTTTTCAGAAGAAAAACGTCATACCCATAGTGAACTAACCTACCCAAATGAAGGGGTGCCACTCTATCAAATCGTCAATCGATGTAAAAACCATCTTTATCAGATTGAAAAGCGAATCCTTGCCGATCCACTTCGGGACTCCCTGCTTCAAAGAATAAATTTTATTCCGGAAGACACACTAGACAATCCTCATCTGTATGTCCTGCTATCTCCCCATCTTGGTAACATGGGGTACGATAACACAGCCTGGATTGGTGAGTACAAGGGCACCCCAATGCTCTTTGCGCAGCGCCAGCATTTTTGTCTTGCGCTGGCCTGTTCAGCACCCTGGCTTGGTCTGAGCGTCGGATTTGTTGGCACTTCGGATGGATGGCAGGATCTCCATCGTCACAAGCGCATGACTATGTTTCATGAACGGGCAGAAAACGGCAACGTAGCACTTATCGGAGAAATTGACTGGCGTACCGCAAATGGGCCGTTTTTGCTATCCCTGGGTTTTGGCCTTAGCCCTTTTGAAGCCGGAAACCGTGCCTTGGCAAGTCTTCAGGATGGGTATTCATGGGCTGAAAAAAAGTATGTCCAGGAATGGCTTACGTGGCATGATACCCTGCGGCCAATGGACGAGCATGTTGTTGAAGGATGGAATCCCTATCGGGTAAGTGCGACAGTTTTAAGGGTACATGAATCCAAACGCATCATGGGCAGCCTCATCGCGAGTCTATCCTTTCCATGGGGCGCATCAAAAAGTGATAACGACATGGGCGGATACCATCTGACCTGGCCCCGTGATCTCTCAGAATCCGCTGGTGGACTTCTTGCCATGGGTGCACCAAACGATGCCTGGCCCATTATTCATTATCTGCAGTCAACCCAGGAAAATGACGGGCATTGGCCCCAGAACATGTGGCTGGATGGAAAACCTTACTGGTCAGGTATCCAGCTTGACGAAACCGCTTTTCCCATCATGCTCATTGACCTGGCCCGAAGGGAAGGAGTACTTTCTGATGGCGAATTCCGCAGACTCTGGCCAATGGTTCGCAAGGCAGCTGCCTTTATTGCCCGAAATGGCCCGATAACGGAACAGGATCGCTGGGAAGAAGATGCTGGTTATTCCCCTTTTACACTGGCAGTGGCCATTGCCGCGCTGCTTGTTGCTGCCGAACTCGCTGAACGGATCAATGAGCACAATATAGCCAGCTATCTTCGTGAAACAGCCGATGTATGGAATGACGGAATTGATCGATGGACCTATGTTCAAGATACAGATCTGTCACGCGAAATCGGGGTAGAAGGTTATTACCTCCGGATTGCTCCACCCGACATCACCAAAGTTTCCAATCCCGCGCTTTGCTTTATCCCAATCAAGAACCAGCCATCAGGAATAAAATTGCTTCCAGCCAGCCAGATTGTCAGCCCGGATGCGCTAGCACTGGTGCGTTTTGGCTTAAGGGCTCCTGACGATCCCCGCATTCTCAATACCATCAAGGTTATCGATAAACTGCTTAAAGTCGAGACCCCGCATGGTCCGGCATGGCATCGATACAATCATGATGGCTATGGGGAACATGAAGATGGGCAGCCATTCGATGGATCAGGCATTGGACGGCCCTGGCCCCTTCTGACCGGGGAAAGGGCTCATTATGAGCTGGCCGCAGGCAATCTGGACGAAGCCAAACGCCTGCAACAGACCATGGCCATGTTTGCCAATGCCGGAGGCATGTTCCCGGAACAAATCTGGGATGCCCCAGATATTCCAAAAAAAGACCTCTACCTTGGAGCTCCTTCAGGCTCAGCCATGCCCCTGGTCTGGGCTCATGCCGAATACGTCAAACTGGTTCGATCCATGCGTGAAGAAAGAGTTTTTGATGCCCCCCCGCAAACCATAGATCGATATATCGTACACAAGATGGTTTCTCCCCATTCATTCTGGCGTTTCAACTTTAAACGTAAAATCATTCCTGCAGGAAAAATCCTGCGTCTTGAAATATTTCATGAAGCCATGATCCACTGGACTGGGGATAACTGGCAGAGCAGTCAGGATATGGACACCAAAAATACCGGGCTGGGAATTCATATTGCCGATCTGCCTACACAGAACCTGGAGCCCGGCAGCAAGATTCAGTTTACTTTCTACTGGATTGACTCCCAGCGCTGGGAAGAGATTGATTACATGGTCAAGGTAGTCGAAGTCGGGGATAAACGGCTATATATCAAGCATTCCTGAACGCAATGCAGCGCAGCGGGCACTACCAAGCAACGCCGTATCAGGATTTAAGATAACCCTTACCGGCATACTTTCAAGCAGGGGCTGCATACGTCCTTTAGCAATAAAGGCTCTCATAAACGTGGGCTGTTTCAGGGCAGCAATAATCTTTGGCGCAATTCCACCGCCAAGATAAACCCCTCCGGTTGCCATAAATTTAAGCGCTACATTACCTGCTTCCGCGCCGTAGAAGGATACAAAAAACTCCATGGCCATTTCACAAAGTGCACAGGTGTGGTTTAGTGCTGCCTCTGAAATCAGGGCGGGATCCGGATTCCTGGCCAATTTTTCTGCCATTTCAGGTTGTTCTGCCTTATGGCCCGTATCCCGCAAAAATTCATAAATAGCTTTAAGACCTGGTCCTGACAGAACACGCTCATAACTCACATGCTTCCCTCTGCTACCCCCAAGATACAGCATGAACTCTGCCTGCAGGGCATTACGCGGGGCAAAATCCCCATGCCCTCCTTCACAGGCAAAGGGGTGATGGGTCTTCCCATCCCAATATAGACCCGCTTCTCCCAGACCCGTGCCCGCTGAAATAACTGCCTGATTTCCCGTTGCAGGCGAATCTCCGGCATTCAGGACATAAAAATCAGCCTCCCCCAGAGCACCAATACCCCAGGCATTGGCCTCCAGATCGTTAATCAGCATGAGTTCCTTCAAACCAGTCTTTTGAACAAGATCCAGAACCTCCACCTCCCAGGGCAAATTAGGCGTCTTTGCTATACCCCGGTGTATCGGTGCAGCAATCCCCAGACAGCTCAGTGCAATCGAAGCAGGATGTTCATGGATAAACATCTGAACAATTTTGGCAAGATTGGAATATTGCTGGCTCGAATAGATTTTAATGCAAGTTCTGACCAGTTTCCCATCAATCACATCAAAATAGGCAAATCTCGACGACGTTCCACCAATATCTCCTGCAAGAATCATGGTATCTACCCTCTTCTACCTTACACTAGCCATTTCTGATGAATTTAAGCATTCAACCAGAAATCGGAAGCCACATTACCTGTGACAGAGTTTTACATTCTGGAACACCCTTTTCAACTACCTGTGCCTTATGCACCTGACTGGGATAAAAGCGGAATTCCTGAAAATTTCCTATTAAAACCAGGGTGACACCTGAATTTGATAGCCACTTTTGAGAGTTTCCCGGAATTTTGAAGATACGTTCATGAAATTCCCACATTTACTGAGTCCGGCTGGACCCATTGATAACACAGGCCTGCATCCAGGTCACTTTAGGCCATGTTACAAAATCCGGCCGATAATTTCATCAGGACTTCATTCATGGCTACCTTTATCCTTAGGCAACCTGACAATAGCACAACCACCCTTTTATAGATCCCATCCATCATCCTTGTCCATTTCCGTTATCAAGAATGGCCTTCCTGATAGCCTTTGCCAGTTCATCAGGCATAAACTTCGCAACATATCCATCTGCACCCACGCTTTTGGCGTGAGATTCATTGGCTGATCCAGACAGGGAGGAATGAATGACGACAGGAATTTCCTTCAGGCTATCACTTTCCTTAATCTGTCTCGTCAAGGTAAATCCATCCATTTCCGGCATTTCAAGATCTGTCAACACAAGAGCAATCTTCTGGCAGGCAGGGATACCGGCAATTTTGGCTTCCTGCTCCAGCTGCTGAAGACGCACAAAAGCTTCCTTGCCAGTTTTAGTACCAATAAAGGGCAACTTGAGGTGGGTCAATGTCTTTTCAATCTGGCTCCGCGCCACCGCGGAATCATCGGCATAGAGAATAACAGATCCTTGAGGAATAGAGATAGCTTCAATCGGACTCAGTTCATCTCCCCCCTTGAACCGGGTAGGCAAAACCTGACGTAGAATCTGCTCGACATCCAGAACAAGCGCAAGACGCATCTCATCTGCATTCTCGCCAAGCCGGGCAAGACTGGTGACCATACCCCCAACGGCCGCACCCTCCGCTGACAAAACCTGGTTCCATTCCAGCCGGGTAATCTCCTCGACTTCTTCTACGGCAAAACCATGGATGGAACGCTCATACTCTGTCACAAGCAGAATATTCCGCCCTGTCGGCTTACAGCCAACCACCGCGGGAAGATCAATGACGGGGATGATCTGACCCCGGATATTAGCCACCCCCATGACATGCTGCGGAGCACCTGGCATGGGGGTAATGACAGGCATCACCAGCGCCTCACGCACCTTGAACACATTGATGCCAAACAGCTCCTGGGTACCACTGTTCTGATCAACCCCCAAACGAAAAATCAGCAGTTCAAATTTATTGGTTCCAGCAAGATTGGATCGCTCATCAACTTCCTGCAAAACATGACTCATGTTCAACTCTCCTTATCTCCTGACGGCCGCTTCACGCAACCGGTCAAGCTTTTGCAAAATATCCTGCTCAAGGCGAACCAGTTCTGTACTTTGACGGATGGCCTCCTCACGGTTTCCCGATTCAAGGTTTATGAGCACGTTCTTCCCAACCTGATGCACCTGGATATGGGGTGAATCCAGTTCCTTGAAATCTGGCAAATCACCAAAGAGTTCGCGACCTATGCCGTCATACCATTTGCCAAAATAACAGTGATGATGATCTGGCAGATCCGATTCATTCATGAAATCATGGGTTTTGGTGACCTCTTCACGTACGCGGTTAATAAAGATTTGATGACTCTGCTTGACGGCATCGACAAACATGGTCATGGCCAACCCGTTTAGTCCCTGGACGCGTTGATTGTGCTGGAAGGCCAAGGCCTCCGCCCCTTGAACCCTCTGGTAAGCAATCTGGCTCGTGCCTGCAATATCTTTCGCAGAATCGTCGATGGCCGCAATATTGCTTTGAACTTCTTCCGTTGCTACCTGAACCCGTTTGGAGAGACTACGGACCTCATCAGCCACTACAGCAAATCCTCGGCCATGTTCTCCAGCCCGGGCTGCCTCAATAGCCGCATTCAGGGCAAGAAGATTGGTCTGATAGGCAATTTCCCGGATTGTCTGGGCAATGCGCCCAATCGTCCCGACCTGGGTAATAAGACCCTCGGATGCCTTCCGGTTTTCCATGATGGATTGCTGGATATCATGGAGCGTGCTCCCTACTTCATCCATACTTTGCTGGGCTTCCCTGGAAGTATTGATCAATGTAGCACCCTGGTTGGATACCTTACCGATCAACGTGTTAATGGTATCAATTGCAAAGCGTTCCGCAGTCCTATCCCTCCAGGAAACATGAAAAGCGATAATCTGACCAGCCTCATCCTGAAGGGGGCTAAAAATCAGGGAAAACATCACATCATCCCGGCATAATTCGGTTTGATGAAATTTCATCTTTTTTTCAATCAAGGTTCGAAATATATTCCGTATCCGATCAGGTTCCTTATGAAACTGATGAATGGAAAAGGTAGAGGACTGCTGTACCTCTGTTCCTGTCAGCCTGACATGGAGAGATGGATAATAAAAATCCAGGCTCTTCAGTGCTGCCTCGTTCATATACAAGATCCTGTTTTCCATGGCTGGATCATTTTCAACCAGCATTTCCAGTGTATCGAACGAATCAAGCAGTTGCTGGATCCAGCTCATGCTGCTGCTTTCAATGGCCATCCTGTTCTCCTGAAAAAATCATCCAATCAGCGTGAAATAGCTGTTCCGACATTTAACCCGTCAAACCAGTCGAGAAATCGCTGTACATTGGTACCGCTATAAATGGCCCCATGCTGTGGGCATAGATACTGGATATCGAGTTTGGAGACCCGGTTAATCCAATCCCTTTTCGCTTCATTGGAAGGCATCCAGCGTTGATGAAAATATCTGGCCTTCTGAATATGATCATCAAAGGATTTCGCTTCATCGCCACCCATCCTGCGATTCACCCAGGCATCATGCCCAGGCTGCAATATTGCCGCCCCCACATCTCCAGAAAAAAACACCTTGGCTTCAGCGTCATAGACATGAAAATTGGCTGAAGCATGAAGGTAATGGGCAGGAATAAATTCCAGTTTGCGGTCACCAATAAAAAGCTCTCCCCCATCATCTGGAATTCCGCACAAAACTGCCTCCAGCGCGCCATAATGACGAATGAATCCTTCCCACAGGCTAGGCACATGCCACTGGATCTGGTCGTTGCAGGCATTCCACAAAGGCAGGCTGGAGGCAATATCCGGATCCTGATGAGAAACGAAAGCAGCCTTGACGGCAGCAATAGGTACCACTTCCACCATTGCAGTAAACACATAGGGAAAAATTTCGAAACCGCCAGGATCGAGTATGATGGCCTGTCCATTGGATTCCATGATATAAACGTTGGAATCAATCACCCGACGTTCATCCTGATCATAGATCATCCACCAGCGATGACTACCCTGTTCAAAAACGGGCGCCACTTTCATGTAGTATCCTTTCGAGTTGTTTGCTATAGGAACGTATGCTCTGGGCGACCGTAGACACGGCCTGACCCATTTCCCTTGAGACGCTGACCAGTGGTGCTCCCGAGTCTATGGACAAGGCCGCCTCAATGCGGCCATTTGTCACGATGTACTCCTGTTCGGCAATACTTTCCTGCATTCTGCCTGCGGCATGGATAACCTTTTTGAGAATGACTAAAGCACAACCTTCCTCTATAGCTATCCTGCCTGCCAAATTCATTCGAGTATTTTCCAGGGCAGGACTGGTTTTACCCTTTCGGTCCAGTTCTTCAATCATGGTCTGAAAAATCACCAGGTAGCGTCGATTCTGCATGATATGCATATGGGCCTGAATCAGCGGGGCAATACATTCATGCAGCAGAAGACCTGATTTAGTAAGAAATGTAGCCCGTTCGCGAAACGCCTGAGCGACCACGCCGTAACCTGCCAGCGCACTGCCATGACGCTTGACCAGAACCATGGCATTAAGGGCACGGCGGTCAATTTCACGGAGGGATTTTTCCAGGGTACGCAGCACAAGGTGAGAATCATCCACCAGTTCCATCAAATCTTGGATATTCATCAGGCAATTCCTTGCTGTCTGGAATGGACCATCTTCATCTGCTCGATTGCCCTGGATATCAGCGTTCCAGGATCCAGAATAAGCACCACATCCCCTTTGCCAGATATCGTGGCCCCCTGATACCAGCTTCCCATCTTGTCTTCGGGAAGAAAATCAATTGGTTTGACTACAGAATCCTCATTACCCAACACTTCAGAAGCCATGAAAAGTCCGCGATCAGTGAGAATGCCTTCCACGGGTTCACCTTCAAGCCTCAGTGGCCTGTCATGGAAAAGGTTGCCCAGATCCACAATAGGAGTCACCCTTGAGCCACTGATCTGATAGACCGTACGTCCATCCAAATGGTGTATAAGCCCTTTCTGGATATCGATAAGGCTTTCTATCGCAGAAATGGGCAAGGCATAGATATCCCGGCGTAAACGAAGATAAAGCACGGGTAGCACCGCCATGCTCAGGGGGAACTCCATGGAAATGGTGGTTCCTTCGCCAAGGCGGGTCTGGACATCAAGATGCCCCCGAAGCTTGCGCGCCGTATCTTTGACCACATCCATCCCAACCCCCCGTCCGGAAAGATCGGTGGCCTTGTCCTTGGTGGAAAATCCAGGGCGGAAGATGAGTTCCAGCGCCTCCTGTTCTGACAGGCACGCCGCTTCTTCACCAGTAATCACTCCCTTGGCAAGCGCCTTCTGGACAAGAAACCGTCGATCGATTCCTCGCCCATTGTCCGAGACTTCAATCCGTACCTTGTCGCCCAGATGAACTGCAGCAATACGGATGCAGGCTTCCCTCGGTTTACCAGCAGATTGACGTTCTTCGGGCTTCTCAATCCCATGATCCAGACTATTACGAACAAGGTGGGTAATAGGACTGGAAAGGGCGTCAACGACCGTTTTGTCAATTTCCACCTCTTCACCTGCAATATCCAGTCTCACTTCCTTGCCCAATTGCCTGGAAGCGTCCCGTACCGCACGCGGCAACTGTTGAAACAACCGCTTGCAAGGCTGCATCCTAAGATGCATAACCGTATTCTGGATATCATTGACAGTGAGATCCATTTCCCTGGAAATACGGCTCAGGTCTTCATTGACCTGAACCAGACTTCCCACGGCAGAAGCCAGCCTATTCCGTAGCAGCACCAGTTCACCTACCTGGTTAATCACTGAATCCAGGCGCCCTGAATCAACCCGGATAGTAGTCTCCGACATATCAGAAACAGAAGGGGGTCTTCTCGGTGGCAAAGCACTATCTAATGAGGGAGATTTAGCTGTTGACCGGGTTTTTTCCGGTGTCGATGAACCAGTACCCTGGGTCATTACTGCTAAAGGGACAGGTTCAGGACTGATGCTGTGAAAAAACTGTTCAAGAACCTGATCATGATCATGTTGCTTGCCGGGAATCCGTGATTCTGTGCCCCTGTACGTACTGGAAAATGGCAGATCCCCCCTGGAATGATTACCTGTCTTTTCATCCAGCTTCAATTCCCAGCCATCAGGCCCACCATCGCTTTCATTACTGGACGCCAATTTTTCCGATTCAGACGAAACCCCAGATGAAAAAGCCTGTAATTGCACAACGAATGTCGAAGTCGGGTGGGCTGGGGAGTCCTGTCCATTTTCTTCAATCCCGGCTCCCAATAAGCTATCGTCTGACTCAAGAGCCGGAAAATGTCCTGCAGCAAGTTCCCGAATCCGTCTTGAAAGTTCTTCAGGCCCATGGGCAGGATGATTTCCTTGAGCGAGCTCTTCAAGCATGACGTGAATCACATCCATGCCGTTCAGTATGGTATCAATCATGATCCGGGTAACCGGGAGGACATGGGAACGAAGCTTGTCGAGCAAGTCTTCAAGGTGATGTGTCCATTCAACAAGATTGTCTGCCTCGAGAAACCCGGCGCCCCCTTTCAGGGTATGAAAAGCGCGGAAGACTGATGCCAGAATCCCATCATCGCCAGGATCGTTCTCAAGACGAAGTGTGTCCTCCTGGGCTTTTTCCAGAAGCTCCCTGGCCTCAGTCAGGTAGTCTTGCAGTATTTCCTCATCCATGACTCTATCCCTGATTTAAATTCGCTCATATTTTTCGGCGGCAGGCAGGTATCGCCACAAGCATTTGTCCAGCCTTCGACATGCTCTAATAAATCTTGAGTAAAAATCAGCTTGAAAAGAATGTATGTGCAGCTTTCTTGCGCCATATCACTTTTCTTGGCCATATTTATATGGAATACACTGAGGAATAATAAAACAGCATTGATCAGCATAGGGGGCAGCATTAAGCTGCGCCCCTGCCACACCACCTGGCTCCACCATGCGGTCCAAGAAGTTGAGATCATGTAAATCTCGGAATGCCAAGGCTGTCGAAATAGCTTACCGTAAAGACTTTGTTCAAGACGGAATTGGTGGAATTCGATGGGATGGTGAGCATGACCAGGTCATCTCATGTGAACTATCCGCCCAGGCTGGCGGTATCCGTGCTGGTGAACAGTCTCAAATGGGTATCCAGCCGGATGATCCGCAAAAGGAATATCCGTGTATCCGAAAGCAGCCATGGGGCGGCGCATTGTGGCGCCATCTTGTTTTGCGGCCTCGTGCGACGGCGCACCAATTGCCATCATTCACCAGTATATCAAGCAACGGCAAATGCCTGAATAAACTAACAACAGGGATACCTGCGGTATCCGCGCTATTCATTTCCCCTCCCTGAGCGGCGAGGATCGACGCGCAATCCCTTAAAATAAAACAGACCTTTCAAAACTGGACAGGAGGCATGAATAATCCGAAATGCATACCAAATTGATCTAAGTCATTTGATGGATAAAATTTCTGGAATAGAATTAATTCAAGAATCTTGGCTATCTCCCAAATGACCGCACCCCCGCGGTCTAATGCGGCCGCCCCCGGCGGCCTATCTTGACCGCTCCCCGGCGGTCTTTTTTTTTGCCGGCCTCCCAGAGGCTTCGGACATTTAGATAAAATTCGTGTTTACCCTGAAAAGGAATATGTAGGCCAGTTAGTTACACTATCAATTCAGGTCCGCGAAAAGATTCAGCCAATAGTACGTAATAGTGATCCAGAACAAAAGAACCATGACCCATCCCGGTTAAAATCAAACGATAATAAACTTGTTCGGTATTCTCCTATTAGGCCGCCACCCCGCGGTCTTTTTTTACCTGGGGATAAAACAATGCTTATATGAAAGGGCTAGCCAATGCTCTATCTACATAACATGATAAGGATCAATAAGTTAACATTATTTTCACGACCCATGGTGAATAATGTTCAAATGGATGAGCCATGAACTCTTAGCTGAGCGCAGCTTATCTATAACAGGAGTTTTATGATCAATAGGCAATTTATGGGCCATAACCAGAAAATTCCGATGACACAAGCTTTAACTACCATTGCTTTGAAGCAATTATCCGGATTATTTTCTGAACTTCCCTTGATTATTCATTATCACGATAAATTTACTGATTCCTATCTTACAGTCGATAACCCCAAAAAAAATGACCTCTGGCAAATTTCGGTCTCTGGATTGGTGCAATCCGTAAATTTCGAAAAATTCGACAAACCCCTGCGATTTGTCATGAAACACTGGTTTAATCATCAACTGCAAAATTATGCCATCAGTACTGCTATAACCAGGTTTGACCGTATAAAAAAAATCCCGGCATCTGACTTGATACAGGTCGTATTATCTTCACCTAAAACGATAGGTTCTATCTGGCAATCATTCCTGGCCAGGGAATTTCACGTCCTGACACTGGATAGCCTCAAAAATATCCTCAACTTTTTCTGCATATCCAATATCGGAAACTGGTCATCAGGTTCTTCGCATTATCTTTCCGAACTCCCCATTCCTGTCATGGACAGATATACATCCATACAGACTGGCAACATTTTCCTGAGCGGGGCCGAAGAGGCGATCCTTGTTGCCCATTTCAATGAAATGTCAAAGAATATGATTCACAATCCCGGTTCGATATCAGATCAAACCCTGAGGGAAACCACCCTTCTTGTATGCTCTTATCAGTTTGGACTCTGGCCTGTCCAGATTGGGATGTTACAGCTGCAGGATATTCGAATCTGGAATGAGGCTGGAGAGACCCACCCTTGCGTCCACCTGACCTTCAAAAGAGTAAGACAGCGACTCCCGGCCCGATCCATGCCCCTATGCCGCAAGGTTAAGCAGGAATGGGGTATCCTTTTTACCGAGCTTTACAAACGCGCAGAAAGAAAAGGGCTCAAGGAAAGCGATCGTGTTTTTCAGACCCGAAGCGCCAAGGAAACAGCACAAATCCTTACCAGGACAACAGGAAGGTTACTGCCTGCAAGCAGGAGTGCCTCCGTATTGCGCCATACGGCCGCTAAACGATTAGTCAACGCAGGACTTAGCCATGAGGAACTTGCTGAATTTATGGGGCATCATTCCGCCCATTCCAGTCAGGTCTATTTTCAAACCATGACCCATCATGCAGAACGGGTGAACAATGCACTTGGAATATTTGACAGCAGGCAACCTGATGCAAAAATTCTCCATGACCATTTTATCAGCTACAGGGAACTTGCCGCACTCGATGCTACACAGCAAATAGGTGGGGCTCCACATGGCCTGCTTATTTCCGGGATTGGTGGCTGTAAAACAGGCCAGCCTTCCTGCCCTTACAACCCGGTCATCGCATGTTATGGATGCCCCCGGTTCATGCCTCTCAACGAGTCAAAAATTCATGAAAAAGTTCTTTCTGATTTTAGATCTGTCGTGACTTTTTTTTCCAGGACCTGTCAGGGAAGCCTCGATTCCCCAGCCTTCTTGCAGCTCAAAAGGACCTTTTCTGCCATTCTTGCAATAATTGCCGAAATTGAAATGGATAAAAAATGAACCAGTTTTACAAATCTTTTATAGAGTCCGGTTTGAAGCTTGCTAAAGACCATGATATAAAATGGGAAATGTTTCTCAGGCCGGATGGCTCCGTAACCAGGAAAAACATCTGGAACCTGACCAAAATAACAAACAGCCCTTCACCCCCAAGCTATTGCATCCATGATTTAGGGTCAGATAACCGAACCCTGGAGATCCTCAATATCCAACGCCAGCAGAAACATCTGCCTATATACGAAAAGAAACCCCTTTCATCAGCGTGGCTTGATTTCATAAAAGCAGCGGTTCTGAATCAGCTATTCTTGCGCAACTTCACCGCGAATCATGTATTGACCCAGATTTGTCGACCATTACGGGTACTGGCTACATGCACACCCCATGAGCCATGGGAACTACTCGCTGAAGATATTACGCTCGCTCTAGGCATTGCCAATACGCTTCAGGCTTCAGGCCATCTGGCTCAATGCATAAACATCGTTACCCGCAGCATTATCGATACTTACCATATTGCTGATATTGGGCCTCTTTATCCCGCCCTGCCTTCAATTTCCGAGGAAAGGAAGAATGTCCACCACTCCAGGCAGACCTATTCGGGTGACAGGTTTCAGCCCAGCCTTGAAACAATCAAAAAAACACAAAGCCTGCCCGAACACCAGGCTTTTTTGGAGCTGGTTAGAATTGTGTTTACTGAACAGCCCAGAACCTTTATGGATCATCTGCGTTTTGCCCAGGTCAAGATCATGCTGCTATGCGGTATGCAGACTGCAGATATCAGCCTCCTGCCTGAGGACTGGAAAAGACAACAGGATTTTTACACACCATCTGGACAACTGGCTGGTGAACATGGAGGTTATTCTCAAGCCATGTTCCTGCAACATTTTTTTGAAAGGCATCAGGCAGGGAATTCAGGTGGCACTGCTCTTTACGAAGCCCGAAAATATGTACCAGCAATATTTGAGCAGGATGTGGTTCAGACGCTCGACAGTATCGCCCGGCTCACTCAACCGTTACGCCAAACCCTGCGCAGGCAAATGGAAGAAAACCGTATCCTGCCCTGGTTTCACCAGGACGAACTGGTTCTGGCCATCAAGCTCTACCCCTATCTGACGGGTAACCCGATATTAGTCTCAGGTAGCCCTGACGAACACGAATTTCCTTCACGCTACCAACAGTCTCTTGACCCTGGCTTGTTCAACGAGCTTCACAAAACCCAACTTGCCATGGCTGGTACAGCCAGGCTGAACATGTCACTTTATGTCTATTTCAACCGCATGAAAGGTAAAGTTACCTTCCGAAAGTCCGATGGCACACCCTGGCATGGCTTACGCATGAAATGGGACGAGGTATTTCTAAGAATTGATGAGGTTGAAAATTACCTCGCGCGGGAATCCGCAACCAAGCACTCCAGTCTAACCTCCCTCCCAACGTCAACAGGAAAGCTGGAGCCCTGGAAACTGATGTTTCTCATGCCCATCCGTGCCTTGATAGAAACTCGCAATGAAGGACTATGTGATATCACACGGTATTTTGCAGTAGGCAGGATGGATTCGAGAATGGTACAGCACTCCCTGTCAGGAAACCAGTCTGGAGTACAGGGCCTTTTTGAGGCTTATGGCCGGACCGATGAAGATCGAAGTCTGGCTTTAAATGCTCATTCTCTCAAACATCTGCAGATCACAGATTCCTTTTACCCAAAAATAATCAGGATGGTTCTTCTCCAAAAACTACACCCGCACAATCTTAAACATATACATGAAAACCACCCCTATGCTTTTGCAGACAGACGGGAGCAGATTAACCTCCCCAGTGGGGCTGAAAAAATCATGGGAGAAAAAGTATTGGCAGTTGCGAAACTAATCAAGGCTGGTAAAGCAGATAATCCCATTGTGCAAACCTTCAAGAAAATCCAGAAAACTCAAGGTGAAGCAGTTGCTTTAGCCTTTCTCGGAACCGAGGCTAGCGGTTTCCATGCCACTCCTTATGGATACTGCATAACGAGCCTGACCTCTGAACCCTGCCCCAAATACCTGGAATGCTTTGCAAACTGTCGTCATCTGGCAGCCAGTAACCTTTCCGAAAATGGGCGTCATCTCACCACATTGAAAAACCGCTTTGAGAAAGCACTGGTCGACGCCCTGAACCGCCCAGCCGAATCCATAGGCAGGGAAAACCAGATAATGCACATCAAGGAAAGGTTAGGTGCAGTGCAAACCCTGCTAGCCTCGGTAAACATGAACTCGACCATTTTGAAACAACCCCCGCCTGCATGCAGCGAATTCCAGTCCTGATTAACGTAAGGTCGAAGGCCATAGGGCATGCAGCCTCTTTTTATCAGGCTGGTACACCACACCCCTTTCGGTAACCAGCGCTGTCACAAGCTCAGCAGGAGTCACATCAAAAGCGGGGTTGCGGATCGCCACTCCTTCCGGAACCCAGTGCATGCCGTTATAACCTTTCACTTCACTGTCTGGACGCTCCTCAATGGGAATGCCGTCTCCGGTAGGCAGGGTCATATCTATCGTCGACAGCGGACAGGCCACATAAAAAGGGATATTATGGCGCCGCGCGAGCACCGCCACCATGTACGTGCCGATTTTGTTAGCCACATCTCCATTCGACGCGACACGATCCGCCCCTACAATCACGGCATCAATCTCGCCATGACTCATCATGAAACCCGCCATGCTATCAGTAATGAGCGTAACAGGAATTCTTTCCTGCATCATCTCCCATGCGGTCAGGCGTGCACCTTGAAGAAAAGGACGGGTTTCATCAGCGATAACCGAAATCCTCTTCCCGGCCTCATGTGCCGAGCGAATTATCCCAAGCGCTGTGCCATGCCCTGCAGTAGCTAGCGCTCCTGCATTGCAATGGGTCAGCACCCGTGCCTCATCAGGCAGTAATGCCGCACCATACTCACCAATGATGCGATTGATACGAATATCTTCAGCCAGAATTTCATGGGCTTCAGCAAGGAGGTGCTGAGCCACGAAGGCCTGCTCCTGCTTTACCACACTTGACCAGACCCGACGCATGCGCTCAAGAGCCCAGAACAGATTAACAGCGGTCGGCCGGCTTTGTGCCAAAATGGTGAAACCGGATTCCAGATCCTTGCTGAAATTTTCTGTCGGCATATCATGCAGACGCATTGCTTCCAGAGCCACTCCATAAGCTGCAGCTACACCAATTGCCGGAGCTCCACGCACCACCATGTCGTGAATGGCTTGAGCTACAGAGGCCGCGGAATCACAGGCCAGGTATTCAAATGATACAGGTAACACGCGCTGATCTATCATCTCCAGCCTATTATCCACCCAGCGCAGGGTTTCGATCTTCAAGTTTTAATCCCCTTCAAATTCGCACAGCGCAAAAACCTTTTGACCCTTTTCTTCCAGACGCCTGCGCCCACCAATATCTGGCAAATCGATAATGAAGCAGCATTCAACAACCTGCCCACCCATTTTCTCAATCAGCTTGCATGCTGCTTCAGCCGTTCCACCGGTTGCAATCAAATCATCTATAAGCAGAATCTGCTCTTGGGCGCTGATTGCATCGGTATGCATTTCAATACGATCAGTGCTGTATTCCAGTTCATAATCGTATCCAATCGTTTCAGCAGGAAGCTTTCCTTTCTTTCGAATCAGCACAAAACCCTTTCCGAGTGCATAAGCCAACGCCGCACCAAAGATGAAACCACGTGACTCAATTCCTGCAATCTTGTCGATTTTCATGGGACGATAACGGCTGACCAGTTCATCAACCGCAATATGCAGACCATCTGGATCCTTAAGCAGGGTTGTGATATCTCGAAACATGACACCCTGCCTTGGGTAATGGGGCACAGTTCGGATACGGGACTTAATCGGCATATTGGCTCCTGTTGTCTACCCTCAATGTAATGGCTACCGGTTCAGCACACGTCCGGCAATGGCATCCAGTTTTTTCAGTTTTTCTGGATCGCGTGCGGCTGTAGCCGTGATAAGGGCGTGCTCCAGTGCCCTATGACAGGAACACATATGAGCACTGGCATCTTCACCCAGCTTTGGAACAACCTGCCTGACAAGAATTCTCGCCTTGTCAGCATTGTTCATCAACACCTTGACTATCTGGTCCACACTCACGTCATCGTGATCAGGGTGCCAGCAATCATAGTCAGTCACCATGGCTACGGTTGCATAGCATATTTCAGCTTCACGTGCGAGCTTGGCCTCAGGCATGTTGGTCATGCCAATCACGTCGCACCCCCATGCGCGATACAGTTCAGATTCTGCCAGGCAGGAAAACTGCGGGCCTTCCATTACCAGGTAGACCCCTCCTCTTAACACGTCAATACCTGTCTGCCTGGCAGTAACTTCCAGGATATCACCAAGACGGGAGCAGACTGGATGCGCCATCGAAACGTGCGCAACCATACCCTGGCCAAAAAAGGATTTGTCACGGGCAAAGGTACGGTCAATAAACTGATCCACAATGACAAACATACCCGGTTTCAGATGTTCATGCAGCGAGCCTACAGCACTGATTGAAATAATGTCCGTTACACCCGAGCGTTTCAGGGCATCGATATTGGCACGGTAATTGATTTCAGAAGGTGCAAGTTTATGTCCACGACCATGCCTTGGCAAAAACACCAGCTGATGTCCATTCAGATCTCCGAACAAGAGTTCGTCCGACGGTTCACCAAATGAGGACAATACTTTCTCCCATCGCTGGTTGATGAGCCCATCAATATCGTACACACCGCTTCCGCCGATAATGCCAATGACTGGCTTCTGTTCCCCTATGCCCATATGTTTTCCCTGGTTTTTCATGCAGATTTCAGTCAAATAACACGGTCATTGCCTCCATCTACCGGTATTTGTGCTCCAGTCGTCCTGGAAAACAGGGGGCCACACAATTCGGCAGCCAATTCGGCTACATCCCGACTGGTCACTTCGACATTCAGCACATTGTTTTTCCTGTATTCTTCTACCGTAAGGCCATAGTGCCTGGCACGTGCCTCCAGCACCTCGCAGGTCCACAATGCCGTATCGAATACCCCATTTGGATGCAATGAATTGATGCGGATATTGTCTTTCCCCCACTCCAGGGCTGCAACCCTGGCCAGTTGGTTAAGCGCTGCCTTGGAGGTGGAATAGGCCGCCACTCCGGGCCCTGGAGCAGAAACATTCTTCGATCCCATGACCACCACACGCCCGCCACGCGGAGCCATTTCAAGAAAAGGATGACACTCGCGCATCAGCATGAGGTTGGCATCCAGGTTAATACGCATGACTTTATGCCACTCTTCGGTATTAAGCCTATCTATGGGACTGCTTTTTGGAAAAATTCCGGCATTCAGCACCAGCATATCCAATCCACCAAACTTTTCAATGGCCTGTTCCAAAGCACGCTTAAACTCTTTTTCCGACGTAAGGTTACACTGCAACCCCAAAAAACCTGATTCTTTTTTCATCGAAGTCACCGAGGCGTCCAAATCAAGGGCTACCACAGCAGCATTACGTGCAAGCAGGGATTCAACACACGCCTTGCCAATACCAGAAGCCGCCCCGGTAACCAGGGCTATTTCGCCAGTAAATTGCGGCAACTTGCCGTCCTTACGCAATTTTGCCTGTTCAAGATCCCAGTACTCGACATTGAAAATGTCCTGTGCCTGCAAAGCATGATATCCTCCAAGCGCCGTAGCCCGCATGATAATGTCCATGGTGTGGCGGTACAGGTCAGCGACAATATTGGCTTCCCTTACACTCCTGCCTATCGTGCATAATCCCAGTTCGGTATCCAGCACTACACGGGGCGCCGGATCCAGCATGATTTTTTGTTCCCTGGGCTGAAGTCCGGCATAATCATCAAAATATCTTCTGTAGTTTTCCACATAGGACGCAACATTACGGCCTAACATTGGCAAACGTTTAGTACGGATAACATGATCCGGAGTGGCAGGGCCCTGTTGGGAAATTACATCAACATCCTGACGTCGGGAAAAAGACATGCTTCTGGCATCGCCATGCCTGGAAACAATGACCGGACAACCTGCGGCCCTCGAAACATCCAGACGCATCCGGGCTTGAGCAAGCATGACGTCTCCGCCTTTGGCTACCACTCCTGTTTCCAGTCCAAATTTCCAGGCATGGTGACGTTTAAGATAATCCTCAGCCCGCCTGACCAGTTTTATCATCCTTTCATAAGATTCTCTTGCAGACCTGCCAAACGAGAAGATCCCATGATTCATCAACACCATTCCCAGAGTATTTCTTTCAGCCTGGGCTGCAAAACGTTCTGCACAAAGTTTAGCCAGGTCGAAACCTGGCATGACATAGGGAATGATGACCACTGTACTGCCGTATATCTCGCGTATCCGGGACTCACCATCCTTTGTATTGGTAATGGAGATAACCGCGTCAGCATGAGTGTGATCCACATATTGATAGGGTAGAATTGCATGCAGAATGGCTTCTACAGAAGGAATCGGGGATAAGGCCCGGATCTGATGAGTAACGAGCTGATTCACCATCTCAAGATCAGAAAGGGCTGAAAGACTGACCAGCTTTTGTAGAGGCTTCAAACGAACAGGCGTAAAACCCGCCCGCTCGATAGTTTCAAGATCCCATCCGCTACCCTTGACATAAAGAATCTGCTCTTCTTCCCCGAAGATATTTTTCTCCACAAGCTTCACCGAGGTATTTCCACCCCCATGCAACACCAGGGATTTATCCTGGCCCAATAAACGTGAGGTATAAACGCGCAATGCCAGCTCATCCTGACAGGATGCGGCATCGGTGTCATTCCAAAGGCTACGCAATTCTTTTCCCCCAAACTGGCTTATTTTCTGGATTCTTCATTTTCTATCGTAAATCAGGCCAGGCAATCCCTGGCTATACCTTAAACAGCTGGAAAATACTTCGCAAAAACATAAATAGCTCCTGAACCGGAAAATAAAACATGGACCGCCAGTTCAACAATCCTGTTTTCCTAAAAAAATCCCATAGCCTTATCCCATGGAAGTTGACACAGACAGTCCTTGTTCCCTGATACAGGCCCTACATAGCTTAACATGAACAAACGGATCTTATTTTGCATGAGGATTTTCTGTAATCCAAATTCAACAATTCAATAATTCAATAGATCTGGCATGATCATTGCCGCTACATCCGACAATGCAGTTTTTTCCCTGAATTTTAGCCTGGTACATACGTTGATCAGCCAGGCTGACCAAAGCCGACCCATGGGTAATATTATCCGTAAGCCATTCAGCAACCCCAAAGCTATATGTCTGAATGGTAGCATCCGGTTTTTGTACGGCAGGGCAGCGTTCGCGAATGAACTCCTCAGCCCCCTTACCATTTGTATGTGGCAAAAGGAAAACGAATTCCTCACCACCCCATCGCAGGATGATATCACTGCTACGCAAGGTTTCCTGCCAGGCATCCGCCACCTGAACCAGCAACTGGTCTCCAGCATCATGCCCATGGTTATCGTTAATCTGCTTGAAATTGTCCAGATCCACGAAAACCAGTGCCAGAGGGTAATGATGGCGGCGTGCCAAAGCCAGTTGAAGTGCAATCATTTCGATTCCGCTTCGACGGTTGAACACCCCGGTTAACGGATCAATGACGGACTGGGTAAACAGGTTATGCATTAATTGTAACTGGCTTATGGACGACAGTATCCCTACAGTCGCGACCAGGATTAACAGCCAGAATACGGCTATGGCCTTGAAATCCGGAATCATGTATGTATGGGACGTAATCATTGGAAGTGAGGAGATAAGCAGCAATGGCAGGACAAATGCAATACTTTCCCGTATCGTCAATGGGAAAATACTGATGCCTGCTACCATCACAAAAGGGAGAAAAGCATAACTGCTGGCTGCAATCATTCCTGTTTTACTCATCAAGGTGTTAGAAAGTATCAGATGTGAGAACAGGAAAAACAAAGAGGGGATGGAGAAAAGGATAACGAGGGCCCAGTAAGCATGCTTAAGGGAAATTGCGCGGCGACAATAAAACACCAATCCAGTGAAAGCGAAACTGGCAACGATACGCCCGAAGGCAAGGTTGACCCATGCCACATGCGTAAACACCAGCATATCCACGGGAATCCAGAGGGGTGTCAGTACTGCAAAAAGACTGGCCATCAGCCGGATACGTAACAGAATGAAAGCAGAACGCTGGCTCTCGAAAACAGCAGAATGCTGGTCTGCGCTGACCAGATCAGCGAATTCATTGCGTTTAACAGAAAAAAAAACTGCCTGACAGGGAGATCATTTTTTCAACCCAGCTGATCCTGCCGGAGATTGGATGGTCCGGGTGAAATTCAACCATGATGGCGCCCCTCCCCTGATATGATGGCTACCCTACTTTGCTCGCCGATTGATATAAATCCCTTTTGTAACTTTTAGTTATCCCCGGAACATTGCCATATGTCAAAGCAGGACCCGGAAAAGCACAGGTTTAGCTGCGCTCAATCAGCAGACAGCTAAAGTGGTTTCAGGCATCAAGGCCAGGTTAATTTTATTCTCTATTATGAGCAGGCCATCCCCGACTTATCGCATGTTCCATTAATTTATTTACCCTTGTAGCCAGATGATCAATGACAGTCCCCCGTCTTACAGACCCATCCACATCCAGTTATGGCGAAAAACTTCCCATACCACCGGTAACACGCCCTACCACACTTTAAACAGGCTTGTCTGAATAATGAAAACCCTCCAGAAACTTCTTGAGGCAAGCTATGAAAGGCTGTGCAGATATGCTGCCAGTTCCCTCATCTCATGGGTGTTGAGGCCCTGAGCCACCTTTTGCATAACAGGGTTGCTTCGATCACCCGATTTGAATGCCATCAACTGTCGAATAATATACTCGCTTTGCTGCCCTGCAAGCCTCGGGAAAGAACCTACTCCCTGGGCATGAACTCCATGGCAGGCAGCACAGGCTGGAACATTAGCTGCAGCAACGCCGTCATGAAAAATCTGCTCGCCTCCCGAAACTTCTTCCATAGGCATGGGTGTGCCTGGAGCTGGCGGCAGGCTTGCATAATACTTGGCCAGACTGTTAATGGTTGAATTATCCAATTGTGCAGCCATGCCCCACATGTAAGCCTGCGCGTCTGGGTCAGTCCGGCTCTGATTATGAAAAGCCTTGAGCTGTGCTTCAAGATAAGACGCATTTTGTCCCGCAAGACGGGGGAAAATTGGAGAAACACTGACTCCCTGAGGGCCATGACAGGATGAACAAACTGTATTGGCAAGGGTTGTAGCACTTTCTTGAGCAATCGCAGGTTCTGCCAGGACCAAAAAGCCAAGAGCTGTATATAACATAGCTTGTTTTAACAATTACATTTCCTTTTCACGAGTTAAACCTGTCTAACAGACAGAAAATGGATAAATGGGCGGGCTACAACCCGCCTTGTCTTCACAAATCAACCTTCCTGCCAGTTCCAACACACCGGGTACCTGGAAATAATGGCCTGAAATCAACCCTGAACAGAAGGTTTGACCGAACACCCCCTTCCTGCCTGAATTTTTCATCAACGTGACCGAAACCAGGTCTGTCTGAGAATATGTTTTATCTGGATCTTCTTTTTATTACCCTGAATAAAACCGTAATCGCTGTCGAATCAATCATCCCGAAGGAAAACCAGGTTGCTGCTGTGAAATCCGGGCCAATCCTTTCTGCTTCAACTCCCGGCTTATGCAACACACCCATGCTGTTTTCCTAGTCTGAGCCATGGTAATCATGAAACCTGAAACATGCCGGGTTCAGCCAATAAAACCGGAAAACACCATTGCATTACAAAGAGCCTGCTTTCTGGCTTGGCGCCATCAGCAACAAAGGGATAGGGATTCAATTGAATCTTAAGATATGTCAACTGAAAAACGTACATAACTGTCCTGACTTACTCTCACCCGGATCGATCAAACGGATTTCAATCCTGAAGGCTGTTGCTCCATGACTCACTTTTGGCAGCGTACGTCTGATAATCCGTTTAGACCCTGGCAAAAGAAAACAGGAGTGCCTTCTTCATTTCTTTTCTCATTAATTAAATCAACGTGATTTTCTGCTCTATTGAGCGTAGATATTCTATAAGGTTTTCACCAGAAAAATTTGATGTACATCACTTAAAATGAACAATTAGGATGTAATCCGATGAATTCCGGGCACGCAAATTCACTACGGAACAAAAGATTAGGCAATCACGCATAGACCTTCTTTGAATTTTTTCTTCCTGTTGCCCGGTGGGCCCTCAATATCCAGTTAATCCACTTTTGCCATCAAATGAATATCCAGTATCATGGGAACCAGCTCTTAAATCTTGCCACTCTTGAGTCAATACAATCAGGAATATTGGAGTTTTGATGAAAAAAACCGATACTGCATATCCCTCAAAACCCAAACTGAAAATTTACAAGCAGGAACTGCATAATCTGCAGATAGAGCTGGTCAAGCTGCAAAAACATATCATCAGCAACCAGCTGCGTATTGTCGTAATATTTGAAGGGCGTGATGCGGCAGGCAAGGACGGAACCATCAAACGGATTACCGAGCACCTGTCTCCACGTGAAACGAGAGTGGTCGCCTTAGGCAAACCCAACGGCCATGATGAAAGCAGCTGGTATTTCCAGCGTTACGTCCGCTACCTGCCCTCGGCCCAGGAGATGGTCCTGTTTAACCGAAGCTGGTATAACCGGGCTGGAGTTGAACGGGTAATGGAATTTTGCAGTTCCTCGCAGTATGAGGAGTTCATGACCATGGTCCCGGTATTCGAACAGATGCTGGTTCATGATGGCATCCAGCTGTTCAAGTATTACCTCGATATCAGCCAGAAGGAACAGGAAGAACGACTCAAATCCAGAAGAACAGATCCCTTGACGCAATGGAAGACAAGCCCCATTGATGCAGTGGCGCTACGGCACTGGAATGACTACTCCTTAGCAAGGAATGAAATGTTTGCCCGCTCCCACTCAACCCTTGCACCCTGGACTGTCGTCCGGGCCAATATCAAGGAACTCGCCAGACTTAATGTCATCCGGGATCTCTTGAGTCGCACGGAATATAAAGGAAAAACCCCCGGTCACATCCTGCCGGATCCGGCCATTGTCTTTCCCTATCAGGACGAAGCACTAAAAAGTGGGCTTATCGAACCCTGAACTTGCTCATGGCAAACCCAGTTTCCTGTGTTCCAGCATCATGCAACGGTCCATGACTACCTCAAGACCCGCATCCAGGGCACGCTTTGCCCCGGCCTCGCTTATGACTCCAAACTGCATCCAGACTGCCTTGGCACCCATCCGGATAGCCGAATCAACAATGGCGGGAACTTCAGTTGAAGCACGAAAAATATCAACAATATCCACAGGGCCGGGAATGTCTTCAAGACGTGAATAAGCGGTCTCTCCCAATACCGTCTTGATATTCGGATTAACTGGAAAAATCTGGTAACCCCGGGATTTCAGATAACGGGCAACCTTGTAACTGTCCCGTTCAGGTCGATCGCTCAAACCAACAACTGCAATAGTATGAGATGAAGATAAAAGATGGGGAATATCAGTCATGATCTGCTTTCTTCCAGAATCCGCCTTACAGTGCGAATGACACGCTGGGGAGACATTTCCTTCAAGCAATCGGAATCGCTATCCTCACGACGTTGGCATCCTTCAAGATGACATGGAACACAGCTTCCCTCACCTTGCAGAAGATAAACATTACCCCGCCACTGCGTTCCAACCCTCTCAAAAGGATTGGAACTGACTGACCAGCCTTTAGGCCAGGGGGCCCACTTAACCGGATTGGTCGGACCAAACAGGGCAAGAGTCGGAACCCCGGTTGCTGCAGCAAGATGCGTGACAACTGTATCCGTACCGACATACAGCCTGGATCGGGAAACAAGATAGGCCACCTGTCCAAAATTCAGGATACCAGCGAGATTCAATGTCTTTGGGGGCAACCTTGCTATAACTGACTCAATCATAGCACATTCCATGGCCCGATCACTGCCTGTGAACACAACCTGAAAGCCCATGCCAATAAGCCAGTCAGCCAGGGTCACCCAACCTTCCATATGCCAGGCCTTGTAGGTAAACTGGGGCACCATATGCAAAACGACATAAGGTTTACCTGGATCAAAATTATCAAAGGTATTAAAAATAACCGCATCCTGATCATTAAATCCTGCCATTACCGTTCCATCTGCAGGGAGATTCAGTTTTTGGGCCAGAGCCAGATTCATCCGCACCGTATGGGTCGTCTCATCATCAAAAGAAACAGCCATATGCAAAAGGTGGCTTTTAAATCGATGTTTTTCATCTATCATCCCGATTCTTAACCTTCCGGCTGCAAAGGCGTAAAGCACAGGCCGATCTCCGCTCTGTGTTGAAATGGCCCAGTCATACTTGCGCCATATACGCCACAGGAACGCCAGATGACTAAAAAATGAAGGCCTTTCCTGAATGGTCAGGATTTGATCAATATCCGTATTACGGGAAATGATACCGCGGGTGGAGGCAAACACGAGCATATCAATTCGTGCATGGGGAAACGCCTTACGTAAAGTATGTACAAGCGGGGTGGCCAGTAGGACATCCCCATTACGACGGGTACAGATGACCAGTATTTTATCCGGTATACTAGTCATGGCCATATTGATCCAGACCCGATTCGGACCAAAAGAGATCTGATGCAAGCAGACGATCGAACCTGCCTTGATTCTCAGGAAGCTGTACCCGGTCACTTTGAGGGTGCCACAAATGCCAGACAAAGGCTCCAAATCGTGCATTTTTATGATAAATTCCGGCATGGATAAGCCTGACAGCCAGATCTGAATCTTCTAGCCCCCACCCTGAATAACTTTCATCGAATCCATTAATTCTCAACAGATCATGACGCCATGCAGAAAGATTCGCCGTAACACACCCCTGCCAGCGACGTGGTGCCCATTTCCGCCATGCTCCATCAGGCAGGCAGAAAAAAGGTAATAACCGGTTGATGTCGCGGCGCACCCAGTGACCCAGCCAGCAGCTTAGAGACCAACCTGAAATCAGGAATTCATTCCTGAGAATCCGCTGAGTCAGGGTTCCATTGAGAAGCACGCGGTTACCAGACAAAAACCAGCCTGGCTCAGCCATTAGCCGATGCCGGGCCACAAAATGACGTGAGGGAATACAGTCCCCGTCTGTAAAAATAATATAGTCAGACGAAGTTGCTGCAATGGCCCGGTTGCGAATGGCAGCAGCACGAAATCCTTGATCTTCCTGCCAGACATGAATCAGCTCAAACGGTAAACCTGTTCGCAGGCTATCAATCAAATTCCGAGTGGATCGGGCTGAACCGTCGTCAGCAACAATCACGTCAAAATCAGTATCGCTCTGCAGGGCATAACCTTGCAGTACCGCTTTTAATGCCTGGGGGTTATTGTAGGTCGTCACGATGACGCTGATATGCATCCGCTGGTTTCCTGTCCAACAACATCCGCTTTACATAACGATAATAGGTGCCTTCGGCATTCGATACCGCCAGCATGAATCCTTCGGTTCCATCCAGAAAGCCGCGCCGAATGAAATAGGTCCTCGTAAAGGCCCAGAAACCATGTAATACCGCCTTGCATAAACCGCCCCGCCTGTTCTTGCGCCCCATCTCCAAAGCACCGGCAGTAGAATAGGCATTAACCTTTGCAAGAACCGCTTCCAGATCCCTGAAACTATGATGCTGGAGAGGCTCATCAAGTTTGCCGATCATGCCTTCTACAATCAGTGTCTCATGAACCAGAACGTCACTGAAACGGCCATGTCCACGCAAGAACAGCCTCGTGACATAATCTGGCCACCAGCCTCCATGACGCATGAGACGCCCACAATAACTTGAAGCACGTGGCATCTGGAAAGCTACTTTTCCGGCAGGATTTCTAATTGCCTGGATAATTTCGGCACGCAGGGCTTCGCTAACTATTTCATCCGCATCTATCGAAAGCACCCAATCCCCTGTCGCCATGGAAATGGCCCTGTTTTTCTGGGGACCAAACCCTGGCCAGTCTGTCACTTTCACACGTGCCCCATATTCCTCACAAATCCTGACAGTTTCATCGCTGCTGCCTGAATCAAGCACCACAATCTCATCCGCAAAGATAACAGACTCAAGACAGTCCCGAATACATAAAGCTTCATTTTTAGTAATAATCGTCACAGTCAGGCTCATGTTTTCTTCCAAACTCCAGGCAAACTGGAAAAAAACAGGGCAGAAAACCAGGCAAAACACAGGCTCTCCGTATGACTTAACAGAACCGCATCAACCATTCCCCCACTCATATAAAGAATGACAAGTCCGCGAGCAAGGTTTCTTTCCCTGTCACCTAATTCCTGTGATGCCCTCCAGGAACAAAGGTAGAGATAAAACAGGGCTACCAGACCAACTGCCCCCAACTGCACGGCAATAAGCAGATAATCATTATGAGGGTTGTCCGTTGCAACCTGGCCGGTTCCCGCAACTTTTCCCTGGTAGGCTGCCATGAAGCTGCCTGTGCCCACACCAGAAAGCGGGTGCTCCTTCCATATTTGCAGGCTGTTTTCATAAAAATCAAGACGCAGCCCTATCGAATCGTACTGGTTTGCAACCGGGTTTCTCTCCCATTTCAGCACCTGGGATCTGGCAAGCATGATACCGTGCTCAAATCGATGCGAATAGTGAAAGGCTGCGAATCCGGCCATGACAATCAATATAAGGCCGCCCCATAATCCCCAGGATTTCGCATGGGCAAACAGGAATGCTGCATAAAGGGCAAGCAGGGCAAGTGTCAGATAGCCTGTACGGCCTGGCACCAGAAAAACGATGCTGTAGATAGCAGGCAGGGCCAGGGCCACCCAACCAAGACGCGGCATTCCCTTTGATTGCACAGCACGGAGAAGCCAGACAAACACAGCAAAGGACATCAAGAAATTCTGGGTAATATGATCCTTGAATGGCTCCGGCTCACCAGGTTGGCCATGTAAATGCAGGATTTCAGGATGAAGCAGGCCAAAGGCAATAAGGAAAGTTAAAACCAGGGTTAGCCCCATTGCCCACAAAAAAGCATTGAGCATGCGGGTTTTTAGCCTGGGCTCGTCAGGGATAAGTCCCACAAATAATCCGATCAACAGGAATACCTTCAGCTTGAAAAGCATATTGAGAGCATCGGCAACGCGTCCGGGCCCATGAAAGGAACCCAGGACAAGCAGCAGAAAAAGAATCAGTCCTGCCCTTGCAACGGGGTTACGCCACATAAGACGCCATTTTTCTGCGTAACTGCCACCTAGAATCCAGCAAAGCAGGATAAGCCCGAGCAGGATATTATCCGAAACCACTGAAACCGGTATGGAAAATCCAAGCAAAACAAGCAGGACAGGCGCACCGGTCCTGGCCTGTGTTCTAATTGTATTCACGAATCCCTGCACACTGGACCTTCTGTTTGAGCGGCGCTACAAACCGCAGATGAAAAGATTATAACCAAACTCATGTGTTATCGCCTGGCAAGAAGTACTGGGTTGATCGCTTCCAGAGTAGTTACATACCCTTCCAGATCCAGTCCAAATATGGGTTGCATGTCCCTTGCGCGTTGCAGGAGTTCAGCAGGCGATGGGAAATTGCTGCTTTTCAGGCCAAAAACAATCACATTGCCTCTTACCTGCGCAGGCAGGCATAGTATTTTTCCATCAAACGCTGCCCTGATGAGTTCCAGTTTATCCCTAAACCGAGAATCACTACCCCAAAGGTTGACTGCCACTACTCCTTTGTCACGCAGGGCGCGCAGGCAATCAAGATAAAACAGTTCCGATCCAAGCATCGGGGCCAGGTCATTGCCATCGAAGGCATCCACAAAAATGACATCTGCAGCATGGGGACGTATTGCAATATAGGCCGCTCCATCCTCAATATGCACAACATGGCGCTCATCTTCAGGCAGATTGAACCAGGCCCTTGCTGCATGAAGAACCTCTTCGTTACACTCGATACTCTTCAAATTAGCCTCAGGTATCCTTGCATGCAGGAAACGGACTATTGAACCCCCACCAAGTCCGATCATCAGGATATCACGCGGGTTTTCACAAAAAAGCGTAAAAGCCATCATGCAACGGGTGTATTCAAGCTCCAGCCGGTCAGGGGCCTGAATGCGCATGGCACTTTGCACATGTGGTGTACCGAGGTGCAGGCTGCGTACACCCCTGTGTTCCTGGACCTGCACCCCTGGCGCAATATCCTGCCGGTGACGGATGAATCTGTTAAACATTCGCATTTGGCAATCACTTTAAAATGCCGGAGTACAAGGCCCGACAGCAAAAACGCCTGGTTAGCGGGCAATATGCACACCTGCCATGTCCATACAGTCCACCCCCTGAACCGGGAGGATTTCTGGACAATCTGTTAAAATGCATTCCTTTGCATTGTATCGGAAAATAACTCATGCGCGTTTCTGAATTTTTTCTCTCGACCCTCAAGGAGGCTCCAAGTGAAGCCGAACTTCCCAGCCACAAGCTGATGCTTCGTGCTGGCCTGATTCGCAGGCTTTCAAGTGGGCTTTATTCCTGGATGCCTCTGGGACTTCGAGTGCTCCGCAAGGTGGAAACCATCGTGCGGGAAGAAATGAACCGGGCTGGTGCCATAGAACTCCTGATGCCAGCCGTGCAGCCCGCAGAGCTCTGGCAGGAAACGAAACGCTGGCAAAAATACGGACCTGAGCTTTTGCGCATAAAAGATCGACATGAACGCGATTACTGTTTCGGGCCGACACATGAGGAAGTCATCACCGATATCGCCCGTCGGGAAATCCGCAGTTATCGGCAGCTACCTGTCAATTTCTATCAGATTCAAAATAAATTCCGTGATGAAATCCGACCCCGTTTCGGGGTTATGAGGGCTCGTGAATTCATTATGAAAGATGCCTACTCCTTTCATCCTGACCAGTCCAGCCTGAACACCACCTATACCCGCATGCATGAGGCCTATATACGTATTTTCAGCCGCCTTGACCTTGAATTCAGGGCAGTTGCCGCTGATACCGGATCAATCGGAGGCACAGGTTCGCATGAGTTCCATGTGCTAGCTGATTGTGGAGAGGATTCGATTGCCTACTGTCCGACATCGGGTTATGCGGCCAACATCGAGCTTGCTGAAGCCATGGCAGTAAAAAACATGTCAGAAAATCCATCGGAACCCCTGGAAAAAATTGCAACACCTGGTGTAAAAAGTATTGAAGATGTCAGCCAGTTTTTCAAAACTGAATCCTGCCATGCAGTCAAAACACTCATCATTGAAAATGACCATGGTGATTTTGCAGCGCTGCTGTTACGGGGCGATCATGAACTCAACGAAATCAAGGCTGCCAAAATCCCTGCTGTAGGAGGCAGCTTCCGCTTGGCCAGTGAAGAATCCGTCCGGAAAATCACAGGCGCCAGTTCTGGATCCCTGGGCCCCCTGGGGCTTTCCATCCCGCTTATCGCCGACCGTTCAGTAGCCCTGCTTGAAAATTTCATTGCGGGCGCAAACGAAGATGGATTCCATTATCAGCATGTCAGTTTTTCCCGGGATCTGTCCCATGCAGTGATTGCAGACATCCGGAATGTTCAGGAAGGGGATCCCAGCCCGGACTGCAAAGGGAAGTTATCCCTGTGCAGAGGAATTGAAGTCGGCCATATATTCCAGCTGGGTACCCGCTATTCAGAGGCAATGAACGCAACCTTCCTGGACGAGGCGGGACAGGCGAAACCCCTTGTAATGGGTTGCTATGGCATAGGGGTTTCCCGTATTGTCGGTGCTGCGATTGAACAATGCAATGATGAAAAGGGAATACGCTGGCCTGTCGCGATGGCCCCTTTTACAGTCGCTATCTGTCCTATCGGTCTCAAAAAAAGTGAACCGGTCAGAACCGCCACTGAAACTCTATACCAGAAGCTGACAGAACAAGGGATTGAAGTCCTGCTTGATGACCGGGATGAACGCCCAGGAGTCATGTTCGCAGATATGGAACTGATTGGCATTCCTTACCGCGTGACGATAGGGGAACGCAACCTTGGAAATGGGCTGGTGGAATTCATGACACGCAATGGCGAATCCAGTGAACTTCTCGCTTTGCAAGAAGTAGCAGGCCGCATACAATCACAAATAACTCAAAAAAATCACTAGCAGGAGAAACTTTGCGGCTGAGCACCATTATTTCCAGCTTTTGTTTATGCCTCCTGGCTCCCTGCGCCTCGGCGCAATCACTTGAAACCATGAGTGCGAGCGTACGAGTGGCCCTATCCAACGCCATTGATGCGCCAGTCAATCTTGACAATGATCCAGGATTTCAGTCCCGGAAGGAAAAGGATATCTGGATTGACAGCATGTCTGTCCGTCTCAGGCATAGCATCCCGGATAAATTCATGCGGCGCCGGTTTCTTACGGTGCTTCATTACGAGGCAGATCGGGCAGGCCTCGATCCCCAGTTGGTACTGGGTCTTATCCAGGTTGAAAGCGGATTCAATCAGTATGCCATTTCAAGCTCCAGCGCAATAGGGTATATGCAGGTCATGCCATTCTGGATCAGGCAAATTGGTGAAAAAGGACAGGATCTGTTTAACCTGGAAACCAACCTTCGTTATGGCTGCACCATCCTGCGCCATTACATTGATGCCGAGCATGGCAATCTCTACATGGCTCTAGGGCACTACAATGGCACACCAGGCCGGGCTCATTATCCCGAACAGGTCCTCGCCGCATGGAAACACCGCTGGAACTGGTCAAACGATCTCATCCTTGCTACCTATCACTGACCTGCAGGTTTCTCCCCGATCTCGGCGGCATCAGGCAACCATAGATTGCGGGCCAAACGCGGAGTAAACCGGGCCACAAGACATATGGATGAAATACCAATCACCGAACAGGCAAACAGGAATACCCCATATCCGCGTGGATAATCATGAAGGCTTACCTCTATCCCGGCAACAAGCGTGCCGAGCATCAGCGTCACCATACGCCAGACCATGAGATAAGGAGTCACCCGCAATCTGGCCAGACTTCCCAGCATAAGCAGGGCAAAAACGGAAAAACCGAAACCATAGCTGAAGCGGGCATATTCTGCGGGTAAATGACGATGGGCAAATGCCCATTGATTGAAAAGAAAAAGGGATACAAGCCAGACAAGCATCAACAAGAGCCATTTGAAGCGTCCGGGTCTGGAATCAGGCAATCCTACCTCCGCTTGCTCGGACATACTGCATGCAGGGCATCAAGTGCTGCAGAACCTTTATGGGCATCCAGATAGGATCTGACCTGCCTCAGGACATGTTGAGCTGCACTGCCATGAGCCTTGCACACCCTAAGTTCAGCCTCGGCCCTTTCCAGCTCGCCCTGATTGACCGCTTCGTCAGCAAGTTTGGTAGCCAGCTGGGCATCCAGTATGGCCTGGTCAGGATCCTCAGTAACAAGGGATCGGGCTTCACGCAACAAGACTTCGACCTGAATTGGCAAATACCCCATTGAATTCGCTGCATTTGCTGCCTGCTCGGCTTGCTGGATAGCCTGGGCGATAAGGAGAGCCTCGCTCGCCTTGTCCCGGGCAAGCAACGCCCAGTCTTTTGCCTTGCTGTAATCGCCCAAGGCAAGATTAACTTCAGCACCACTCAGGGCAGCCTGGGCTTCATTCATCTGCTCTGCGGCATAAGGGGCTGCACCGACCTGCTCCGCAGCCCGGATAGCCGACCGGGCATCAGCCATTTCCTGGGTCGGCGCACTCGCACACGAAGCGAGCAGTAAAACAAGCAAGCCAATAAGCCACAAACGAATTGCGCGCATTATGATCCTCTGTAACAAGGTTTCTATTTTCCGGGATTCTATCAAAAATTGCCAGCACCATACTCCGATCATTGCGTTATAATTCTTCAACTCAAACTGGAGAAACAGGCATGCTTGATCTTCTCGTACTCTATTACAGCCCATCCGGATCGGTCTGTGAGCTTGCAAGACAGATTGCCCGCGGCATTGACAGTGTTGAAGGCTGTCAGGCCTTTTTACGAACCGTACCCAAAGTATCAGCCGTATGCGAAGCTGTGGAAGCCGACCTGCCTGAGAAAGGCGCCCCCTACGCCGAGATGGAGGATTTGAAACGCTGCGCCGGGCTTGCACTGGGAAGCCCGACGCGCTTTGGCAACATGGCAGCCAGCCTGAAATATTTCTGGGATGGTACCGGAAACCTGTGGCAGGAAGGGACACTCGTCGGAAAACCCGCAACTGTTTTTACTTCTTCTGCCAGCATGCATGGAGGGCAGGAATCAACACTTCTGAGCATGATGCTACCTCTTCTGCACCATGGAATGGTGCTGCTCGGATTGCCTTATACCCTTGCCGAACTGACCACGACCGAGTCTGGAGGAACCCCGTATGGCTCCAGTCACGTTTCAGGGGCAAGACATGAAAAATCACTCTCTATCCATGAGCGTAAGCTTGCGTTCTCACAAGGAGAGCAGCTTGCCCGAACCGCTATCAAACTTAATGCCTAAGCCTTGGATCACCCAGGCCAGGCGTCTGGCGAGAAGCCAGGGGAGTGGACTGTTATCCACCTTGAGCCAAAAACTTGGTGGATATCCGTTTGGTTCAGCCGTAAACCTTATCATGGATACTGATCTGAGCCCTGTTTTCTTCATCAGCACCCTTGCCGAGCACACCCGGAACCTTCTGGCTGACCCAAGGGCAAGCCTGACCCTCATAGAGCCCTCTGAGGATGTTCAGGCCCATGCCCGTCTGACCCTTATCGGTCAAGCAAGCTGCATGAAAGAAGACAGGGCCCTGCGAGCACGATACCTGAATTATTTTCCTGATGCACATGAATATAGTGACATGCATGATTTTTCCTTCTGGAAACTTAACGTCGAGCATGTCAGGTTTATTGGTGGATTCGGCTCCATCCACTGGATCAAGGCGGCTGAATACACCCCGCCAACATGTGAACTGGACCGCATGCAATCGGCCATCATTTCCCACATGAACAAGGATCATCACTTAGCACTCGTGCATTACTGCCAGCAAATCCATCGTGTTACCCCATCTAATGCCGAGATGATCGGTATCGATGAAGATGGCTTCGATCTCCTTGCCGATGGAAAAAAACTGCGGTTTGATTTTCCTGTTCCCATCCTTACCGCTCAAGCCGCACGTGACGTCCTGATGAGCATGGCCCGGGATACCCAATGCTAATTCATCGACTACACCTGCTCGCATCCATCAGCCTTGTGAGCCTTATCCTGCTTACCTTGGGCTGGGAAACCGTATTTGCCCCACTAAAACCCGGTGGATCCTGGATGGTATTGAAAACCCTTCCCCTTCTTTTTATTCTTCCAGGTATCCTGCGGGGTCGACTCTATACCTGCCAGTATGCGTCCATGCTCATCCTTGCCTATTTTGCAGAAGGAGTGGTGAGAACCTTGACCGATCAGGGACTTTCTGCCCATCTTGCAGCAGTTGAAATCCTCCTGAGCCTGACTTTTTTTATTGGGGATATTTTTTTCGTTAAATTAAGCAAACGCCTGCCGGCCTGATGCTCTTCAGTAAGAGACAGCCATGGCCAGCCCAGGTTAAACAATCTTTTCAGTTGCGGAGACAATCATGGATAATACGCTAACAGGACTTGCCTCGGAATCCTGCCAAACCAGCCCCATCCGGATTACGGACCCAGAATCCGGGAAACTCCTAGAAACCCTTTCTGGATGGGTTTTACTTAATCACGCCATCAGCAAGGACTTTACCTTCAGGAATTTCAGCCAGGTGATGGGGTTTGTCAATTCAGTTGCCTGGATTGCACAACGCCAAAATCACCATCCAGATGTAACATTTAGCTACAATACCGTAAAAATCCGCTTTTCCACCCACTCATCAGGAGGATTGACCCGTAACGATTTTATCTGCGCTGCAAAAGTTGAAAGTCTGTTACAAATCTAAAAAAAAACCAGGGTTCAAGATGAAAAACTACCTATGGTTCATACTCGCCTCAATTGCCGAAATCGCAGGGTGTTTTGCATTCTGGGCCTGGCTTCGGCTCGGTAGAAGTGCATTATGGACCATCCCGGGAATGCTTTCACTTGCCTTATTTGCATTTGCCCTGACCAAGGTTGATCTTCCCCAAAATGTTGCGGGTCGGGCTTATGCGGCTTATGGGGGAATATATATCACTGCGAGCCTGATCTGGCTCTGGCTGGCTGAAGGGGTTCAACCAACTAAATGGGATTGGATTGGCGCAAGCATTTGCCTACTCGGAATGAGCATCATCCTGCTTGGTTCCAAATTTGCTTGACAGTTGTAGATACAAACAATACTCATACCCAATCAGTCAAGAAGATTTTCTGTACAGAAAATTACTCATAAAACATTATCATCCTGAAAAGAAAGCTGCTTTACCGAACTCATATAAGTTTGCCATAATAATCTCATATCCAGAGCCCATCACATGATCCATGCTTTAATTATCACAACTATGCCCCCCTATATTAGGAAATAGATCTTCCATAATCCATTTTATATTGGCTGTACCTATACTGTAAGAATCGAAAGAAAGTATGCGTATCCTACTTGTAGAAGATGATCCCATGATCGGTGAGGCTATCAAGGTTGCTTTGAAAGATGCAGCCTATGCAGTAGATTGGGTTAAAAACGGAACATCAGCCAATCAAGTGTTGGAAAGTGGAGAGTATCAAGCAGTGTTACTTGATTTGGGCTTGCCCAAACGCGACGGGCTGGAAGTGCTACGTTTATTGCGCCAAAGGCGAAGTCACATACCTGTCATCATCATTACCGCCCGAGATGGAGTTGAAAACCGCATTAAAGGACTAGATACCGGTGCTGATGACTATCTTGCCAAGCCTTTTGATATCAATGAACTACTTGCCCGATTGCGGGCCGTCATTCGACGTCAAGGGGGAAATGCCTCCCCAATACTCAGCAATGGTCTAATAAGCCTCAATCCAGCGACGCGGGAGGCGCAATGTTCGGAAGGTGCACACTTATTGAGCGCACGAGAATTTTCCCTGCTCTATGCATTATTATTACGACCCGGAGTAATTTTAACCCGTACCGAACTTGAAGAACACATCTATGGCTGGAATGAAGAAGTAGAAAGCAACGCTGTAGATTTTCTCATCCACAGCATACGGAAAAAACTAGGGATGAATTCCATCAAGAATATCCGAGGTGCTGGCTGGATGGTTACAAAACCATGAGACCTTCCCTTGAACGGCATCTTACCCATTCTCTAGGATTCACTATTATCCTGGCAGGATTTTTAGCAGGAATAATCTCACTCACACTTGCCTATATGGAAGCGCAGGAATTTCAGGATAACACCTTACGACAAATTGCAGCATTATTGGATAATAATTTTTCATCTAAACAATCTACAAGCAATGAACCAAACATTTCAGACATAGACCCTGAAGAGAAAATAAAAATCATGAGTTTGCAGTTCGCTGAAAAGACTGCAGGACTGCCAACTAATCTAAGTCCAGGTTTTCACAGCGTCTACACCCCAAAAGGTTACTGGAGAATATTTATCCAGAAAACCAATCAAGGATCCTCGATTGTCGTAGCCCAAGCAACCAAGGCACGTAATGAAATAGCAATTAATAGCGCCCTTCGTACCCTTGTGCCCCTAGTTATACTATTACCATTGCTGGTCTGGCTTGCCAGACATATTATAAGAAATGAGCTTAATCCACTGCGCGTTCTCGCCCAAAAGCTAGAACACCAACCAGCAGAACATCCAGAGGCTTTACCCGATGCTGGAATTCCAAATGAAATACTTCCTTTTATCCATGGCATTAATGGCCAGATGCAGCGTATCAAGCGGCTGATGGAACAGCAAGAACGATTTATTGCCGATGCTGCCCACGAATTGCGTACCCCATTGACCGCTCTATCACTTCAACTCCAAAACCTACAGCAAGCTAATACCCTTAAAGAAATGCGATTGCGCATTAACCCTCTTAAAACAGGAATTGAAAGAGCTCGGCGTATGACCGAACAACTTTTAAGCCTAGCGAAAAACAAAACCTATAAACATCGAATGGAACATGTTGATTTATCAAAAATGGCACGTGAACTGATCGCGGATTACCTGCCCTTGGCTGAAGCCAGATCGCTTGATCTAGGACTTGAGGACGCCGGTAACCTTACTCTTTATACTGAACCCGATACATTGCTTATGATACTCAGAAATGCGCTTGAAAATTCAATACAATATACCCCTAACATGGGTCAAGTCACCCTGCGCCTTCATGCCGAAGGAGATGATATGGTCATCGAAGTATGTGATACAGGCAAAGGCATACCGGTTTCCGAAAGGGAACGGGTTTTTGATCCCTTTTATCGCATTAATGACCAAGGTGGTGAAGGAAGCGGGTTAGGACTTGCCATTGTTAACGATGCAGCCAAGCGCTTAGGTGGGACAGTTACTTTAAAGGAACCGGCTAATGGAACAGGATTGATTTTTTACTACCGGCAGCCGCGCGTACCATGAAGGTTATTCAACCCAACGAACGGTATCCCCTTTTCAAGGGTGCGCTAATTCCCTGCTAATTTTTCTTCCATACAATAACTTCATGATTTGTTAATCGTCACTAAAACGATTTTCAGAGAACTGATTTTTATGAACATTAATTTTTAAGGAAGAAATATCATGACTAGCAAGAAAACAATGCTTTCGGCCATCTTTATTGCATCAACAACCATTGCATTCGGTGCCCAAGCCTATACTGGGGCAGAATTTTCCAAAAATGCCAAAATCAATATTCAGGAAGCTCGTACAATTGCCATTAAAACTTTTCCGGGGAAAATTATTGACGAAGAACTAGAAAATGAGCAAGGTGGCAGTGGCTTACGCTATTCCTTCGATATCAAAAAAAATGGGGCGACTCATGAAGTTGGCATCGATGCTCAAACTGGAAAAGTACTTGAAAACTCCATGGAAGGTGCCAATCCAGACTAAAAATTGTATTCTGTACAATCAAAGCCTTATAGAACCAATCAATAGACTGCCAACTTAACCCCTACCGGAACCAGAAACTGGAAAAGGCCTGCCGAAATAATTTCGGCAGGAATCCTTGATAAAGCTTAGAACGTTTTAGTCATGCTGACGAATACATGTGAGTCAGCGGTTTTAACACCATCTGCCTCGGTATAGAGGGCCTTGTTGGCATTGGTGGTCGTATAATTGACGCTGGCACTGTAACCATGACCAAAATCATGTGCCAAAGACACTTTGTAATCCGTATAATTCAGTCCAGCATTGGCTGCACCTGTCACAACCTGATGCCCGGCATGCAGACCCAGAGTCAGATTCTCCGGCAAGGGCACAGCCAGAGCCGCTTCATAGTAGTAGGATCCACTGGAATCAGGCAGGTTATAGAACTTGTTCAATTCATGACTGTATTTAACCGTCAGCCACCTGTACCCCAGTGAAACATTGGCTTCATCGGTGCTAAAATGGGTGTCTCCGAAATAGGTGTACTGGATGAGCCCAGCACTCCAGTTCCAGTCCTGGTTAATAACCCCGTTGTATCCTCCGTAGAAATCCGTCTCTTCATTTACCCTGGTATTATTCTGGAAAATATCTGAACTGATGCTGCTACCCCATATCCCGGCATACCAGCCTGCTGGATTAGTCCAGTCAAATCCACCCTGAATGGCGGGTTTATTTGCTGAATTGGTAATCCCGCGATAGACATAATTGGTTGTCGCGGAAAGATTCCCGAGCACACTGGCAAAAACCGGTGCGGTAAAGCCCATACAGCCGGCAACAATCATTGTTTTCATAATTCTGTTTTGCATTAGAGTCCCCTGCCTTTCACTTTTTATTAAACCGGAAATAGAGAGATACCCGTATTTTTCGGGCATGGGAGAAGATTAGGAGGGAATACTTAAGGCAGAATTAAGACTCGAAATTCATCCGGAAAAAAATCAGGGAATAAGTAAAAAAACATACACTGTCCGCAAAAAAACAGCGGGAAAGATTTCACTTTCCCGCTTCTTCCAGTCAAACCTGGGGATGTGCCCGCTCAATTTTGCTATGCAGCCGGTTCAGAGCGTGGACATAGGCCTTTGCAGAGGCAATAACAATATCGGTATCCGCGCCCTGCCCATTTACGATACGACCTTTATCATGGAGCCGGACAGTCACCTCCCCCTGTGAATCTGTACCCTGGGTGATGGCATTGACCGAATAAAGCTGAAGTTCGGCCTGAGCGCCCGTAATCGCTGCCATAGCCTTAAATGCCGCATCCACTGGGCCACTACCCTGGGCCTTGGCTGATTTCTCTACATCACCATCCTGAAGGATAACTGTTGCTTCTGGAGTTTCACCCGTTTCTGAAGTAACCTTGAGCCAGACAAGCCGGTACTGTTCATTTTCATTTGCCTGCTCTTCTTCACTCATCAAGGCCTGCAGATCTTCATCAAATATCTCGTGCTTCTTGTCAGCCAGATCCTTGAATCGGGCAAAGGCAGTATTGAGCGCTTCTTCAGAGTCAAGCTCTATGCCTAATTCCTTTAATCTCGTTCGAAAGGCGTTACGCCCGGAATGTTTGCCCAGCACCATTCGGTTGGCGGTCCAGCCTACTTCCTCAGCCGACATGATTTCATAGGTCTCACGATTCTTGAGTACTCCATCCTGGTGGATGCCAGATTCATGAGCAAAGGCGTTGGCCCCCACAATAGCCTTGTTAGGCTGAACCGCAAACCCGGTAATATTGGATACCAGCCGGGAAGCAGGTACAATCTGGGAAGGATCAATTCTTGTCGTACACGAAAATATATCCTGCCGTGTCTTGACAGCCATGACAATTTCTTCCAGGGCAGCATTTCCGGCACGTTCACCCAGACCATTGATGGTACATTCAACCTGGCGCGCTCCATGCATTACCGCAGAAAGGGAGTTGGCAACGGCAAGGCCCAGATCATTGTGGCAATGGACAGAAAATATCGCCTTGTCAGAATTGGGAAGACGGGTACGTAATGATTCAATGAGTGCGCCAAACATGTCTGGCAGCGTATACCCAACCGTATCCGGTATGTTGATGGTGCGCGCCCCTGCATCAATCACCTTCTCCAGTATCCTGCAAAGGAAATCAATGTCGGAACGACCCGCATCTTCGGGAGAAAACTCGATATTATCCGTATAACGTGAAGCCCACCGTACTGCCTGCACAGCCTGCTCTATAACCTGTTCAGGCTCCATCCGGAGCTTCAGCTTCATATGGATGGGACTTGTTGCAATGAAAGTATGAATCCGCCCGGAAACAGCGGGACGAATAGCTTCTCCAGCCCGTTCAATATCCTTCTCAAGGGCACGTGCCAACCCACAGACCGTACTATCCCTGATGACGGCAGCCACTGCCTTGACGGATTCAAAATCACCATTGCTGGCTGCAGGGAACCCTGCTTCAATCACATCCACCCTCAGTTTCTCCAGCTGCCGTGCAATCCGGATTTTTTCTTCCCTTGTCATTGAAGCACCAGGGCTCTGTTCCCCGTCCCTCAAAGTTGTATCAAAAATAATCAAATGATCTTTCATGTCTTATTCTCCAGCTGCGCCTGTCAAACCAAAATCGGATTTTTTCCGCATGGACGATAGATGATAAATAGGATAAGGGGTGGGATATTTAGCGCGCAAGGCGCAGTAGAAGGCTTCCCAGTTCAGGCTGGGAGCAAAGCATGTCATGAATCATCATGATGGAATAGGTATTCATGAGTTAACTATATAATTTTCACGAATCAATGGCAAGATCAGGCTGGTTTTTCTCTCGACCTATGGCGCCTGATGTAGTATATAACCCACAGCACATAACCGGAAATGCCATAAGCTACAAATACGAAAAAAACGACCAGGGGAGGGTAGGTAGCCAGCAGAATGAAGGCAAGCAAAGGAATGAGCACCACAAAAAACGGGACGCTTTTCCTTAAATTGATATCCTTGAAACTATAATAACGAATATTGCTCACCATGGTTAACCCTGCAAAAAAAGTCAGGGCGCAGGAGATCCAGTTAAGCTCACGTCCGGGGATGCCTACGTCGTACATCATCCAGACAAAACCTGCAATAAGGGCTGCTGCTGCAGGACTGGGCAAACCCGTAAAAAAACGCTTATCCGCAATTTCTACCTGGGTATTGAAACGTGCAAGTCTTAATGCTGCTCCAGCTGCATAAACAAAAGCTGCGATCCAGCCTATCCTTCCGAGCGACTGAAGCGACCAGACATAGATAACCAAAGCAGGAGCAATACCAAATGCAACCATATCGGACAAACTGTCGTACTGAACACCAAAATCGGACTGGGTACCCGTGAGCCTGGCTATGCGTCCATCCATGCTATCAGTAATCATTGCAATGAAAATCGCTACTGCGGCATATCCGAAGTTTCCATTCATCGCCTGCACAATCGCGTAAAATCCTGCAAAAAGTCCTGCCGAAGTAAAAAGGTTGGGCAAGACATAATAGCCCTTGCTGCGAGGCCGGATCTTTTGATGCTCTGGTTCAGTCTGAGTCATGCCACCTCCGGTATACCAAGACGCCATATAGCCGCAAGTTCCAGGTCTGTTTCCTAGTCATGCAGCCGTGCAAGTACATCCTGACCGCCCTTGACGTGATCGCCAATTGCCACATCGACCCGGCTCTCTTCGGGAAGATAAACATCAACACGGGACCCAAACCGGATGAAACCATAGCGTTCTGCCCGGGCAAGAACAGAACCTACATCGACATAGCAAAGAATACGCCTGGCAATGAGCCCCGCTATCTGGACACATATTATATCTTTTCCTTCAGGCGTTTTAATCCATAAAGCGTTGCGCTCATTCTGTTCTGAGGCCTTATCAAGAGACGCATTCAGAAAAGAGCCACTGAAATACCAACGCTTGATAACTTTTCCTTCGACCGGACTGCGGTTGGAATGAACGTTAAAAACATTCATGAATATGCTGACCTTGATGGCAGTCCTGTCCAGATAGGCATCCCTGGTTTTTTCCACTGCTACCACCCGCCCATCTGCAGGAACGATTACCAAATGAGGATCATCTGGACAATGCCGAGGGGGATCGCGAAAAAACTGGAGTATAAAAATGGCCAAAAGCCAAAACGGGAGACTCCATCCCTTTCCTAGAAGCCAGGTTGCGGAAACTGCCAGCACCAGGCCAAGGAAAATGAAGGGAAGGCCCTCACGGGCAATGACCGGATGAGATTTTTGCATCAGGAGCGAATCCGCACAAAGTGAAGCCGGAAGCCGAAGCTTCCGGCAAGCGGGTTAAAAATCAGTTCTTGCTCTGATCAACAAGTTTGTTATTCCTGATCCAGGGCATCATGCTACGAAGTCTTTCACCGACCTGTTCAATAGGGTGCTCAGCTCCAAGACGACGCATGGCCTTAAGCGACGGGGCACCCGCACGATTCTCAAGGATAAACTCCTTGGCAAACTGGCCATTCTGGATTTCCTTAAGTATCCGGCGCATTTCTGCCTTGGTTTCATCATTGATAATCCGGGGTCCGCGCGTAAAGTCTCCATATTCAGCCGTATTCGAAATGGAATAACGCATATTGGCAATGCCCCCTTCATACATCAGATCAACAATGAGTTTCAGTTCATGCAGGCATTCGAAATAAGCCATTTCTGGAGCATAGCCGGCGCCGACCAGAGTTTCAAAACCGGCCTGGACTAAAGCTGTTGCCCCCCCGCAAAGCACAGCCTGTTCACCAAAGAGGTCAGTCTCGGTTTCTTCTCGAAAACTTGTTTCAATAACCCCTCCACGCGTCCCACCATTGGCCGCTGCATAGGAAAGAGCCACATCACGGGCATGGCCTGAGGCATTCTGGTATACGGCAATAAGCGAAGGCACTCCCCCACCCTGTGTATAGGTCGATCGAACCAGATGACCCGGGCCTTTTGGAGCAATCATGATGACATCAATATCCGCCCGCGGAGCAATCTGTCCAAAATGGATATTGAATCCATGGGCAAAAGCCAACGTTGCACCCTGTTTAAGGTTGGGTTCAATGTCTTCGGCATAAATGGCAGGCTGCGTCTCGTCCGGAGCCAGAATCATGACCAGATCGGCACCCTTGACAGCATCGCCAATATCCTTGACCTTGAGACCCGCGTTCTGGGCTTTGCGAAAGGAGACCCCTGCTTCGCGCACACCTACCGTCACATCCACACCTGAATCCTTCAGGTTCAATGCATGAGCATGGCCCTGTGAGCCATAGCCGATAATGGATACCTTGAGTTTGCGGATAATATTGAGATCCGCATCCTTGTCATAAAAAACGTTCATTCCTGTCCTTTCAGTTCAATACCCGGACGTTTTCCCGTCAGGGGTTCAAGATACGGTTGCCACGACCGATGCCGGAAGCACCAGTGCGAACAGTTTCCACGATAAGATTGTGATCCAGGGCATCAAGAAAAGCATCCAGTTTTGCAACATCGCCCGTCAGTTCTATCGTATAGGTCTCATCAGAGACATCGATGACATGCCCACGAAAAATGCTTACCAGACGGGCAATATCCTCTGTATTGCCTTCAGCAGTACTGACCTTGACCAACATGAGTTCCCGCTCGATGTGCCCTCCTTCGGTAAGGTTGACCACCTTGACGACCTCGATGAGCTTATCAAGCTGTTTGAGAATCTGCTCGATGACATCGGCTGATCCCGCTGTCACGATCGTCATCCGGGAAAGTGTCGGATCTTCGGTCGGTGCAACCGAAAGCGATTCTATATTATAGCCACGTGCGGAAAAAAGACCTGCCACCCGGGATAACGCACCGGACTCATTTTCCATGAGAAGAGAAAAAATATGCCGCATATTCATACCAGTATCATTTCGCTCATACCCTTACCACTGGGCACCATAGGATAGACATTTTCCGTCTGGTCAGTAATGAAATCCATAAATACCAGCCGGTCCTTGAGCTTAAACGCTTCCTTGAGTGCCCCTTCAACATCGGAGGGCTTGTCAATACGCATTCCGACATGACCATAGCTTTCAGCAAGCCTGACAAAATCGGGCAAGGCATCAATATACGACTCGGCATAACGGTTTCCATAAAAAAACTCCTGCCACTGCCGAACCATTCCCATGTAACGATTGTTCAGATTGACAATCTTGATAGGCAGATGATACTGCTTGCAGGTCGATAATTCCTGTATGCACATCTGTATGGACGCTTCACCCGTCACGCAGGCTACCGTTTCATCGGGGAAAGCAGTCTGCACTCCCATTGCATAGGGCAGACCAACTCCCATGGTTCCCAGGCCACCGGAATTAATCCATCGACGCGGCCGGTCAAACTTGTAAAACTGTGCGGCCCACATCTGGTGCTGGCCAACATCTGAAGTCACTATCGCCTTACCTGCAGTGACATGATATAGGGTATCTACGACAAGCTGCGGCTTAATCACCTCTGAATGACGATCAAACCTGAGACAGTCGCGAGAACGCCAGAGCTCAATCTGTTTCCACCATTCCCCAAGTGCTACAGCTTCTGGTTTTTCCCGGCTGGCCTCAAGCAGGCCAAGCAGCTGCTTAAGAACATCCTTTACATTACCCACAACAGGTAAATCCACCGGCACGCGCTTCGAAATCGAAGTCGGATCGATATCGATATGGATAATCTTGCGGGTTGCTTCAAAAAAATGTGCTGGATTGCCAATGACCCGATCATCAAAGCGCGCGCCTATCCCAATCAGCACATCGCAGTTCTGCATGGCCATATTGGCTTCAAAAGTCCCATGCATACCTGGCATGCCTACAAACTGGCTATCCGTTGCAGGGTAGGCTCCAAGCCCCATCAGGGTATTGGTTACAGGAAAATTGAGCAGTCTGGCAAAACGCGTTAACTCATCACTGGCGTTCGAAAGGACAACTCCACCTCCGGCATAGATCATCGGCCGCCTGGCATTCATGATGACCTGTATCACCTGGCGCAACATCTCTGGTTCCCCCTTGGAAGCAGGATGATAGGAGCGCAGCTGTACTTTCGCAGGATAATTGAATTCCGTTTTTTTCTGGGAAACATCCTTGGGGATATCCACCAGTACCGGACCCGGTCTTCCTGTCGATGCAATGTGAAACGCCTTCTTGATCGCTGGTGCAAGATCCCTTACATCCTTCACAAGAATATTATGCTTGACGCAGGGTCTTGTAATCCCGACCGTATCCACTTCCTGAAAAGCATCCTGACCGATGGCCGCAACCGATACCTGCCCAGAAAGAATGACCATCGGAATGGAATCCATATATGCGGTGGCAATTCCGGTAACCGCATTGGTAACACCCGGACCTGAAGTCACGAGACACACCCCAACCTTACCTGTAGCCCGTGCATAACCATCTGCTGCATGAGCTGCAGCCTGTTCATGCCTGACCAGTATGTGGCGAACCTTTTCCTGACGGAAAATTGCATCATAGATATCCAGTACTGCGCCACCCGGGTAGCCAAATATATGTTCGACCCCCTCTTCCTTCAGGCAACGAATTGCAATTTCCGCACCCGTCAATTCCATACCATCTGCCTTTTATCTCAACATAACGTCATAAACCCATAAAAATACCACCAAACACCTGTCTCTGCCAACTTTTTACATCCTTCTGCCAACTCAGCGGCCCGTCAAGAAAGACTTTCGACAGGTCAGCACTCCCACCGTATAATCAGGCTTCCTTACTTTCTTTATCCTGAAAAAACCATGGTCCTGAAATCTGCCGGGTTCTGGCACCGTATCGCCAGCATGCTTTATGAGGGGCTGGTAATCATTGCCTTGTTCATGGTTGCCACCTTTCTCTATCTTCTGGCAATCCATAATTTCAGCAGTGCGGGAAACATGGGGTCTGATCGCCATCTTCTTCAAGTCTGGCTTGCATTGGTGGCAGGCCTCTATTTTACCTGGTTTTGGGTGCATGGTGGTCAAACCATTGCAATGAAAACCTGGAGACTGAAAATTACTGACAGGCAGGGAAGGAAATTAACTGCCAGCCGTGCCATCCTGCGCTATCTGGTTGCGCTGGCCGGATTTTTTTTCTTTGGGGCAGGTCTCCTGTGGGCACTGTTTGATCGTGAAAAACTGTTCCTTCATGATCGTTTGCTGTCCACGCTGGTTATCTCCTGCTGGGGATCAAATCCTCTCAACACGGACAAGAAGATAAAAGGCAACAAGAAAGAAGAGAACACCAGGCAGCAGGGCCGAGAAAATCGGGGGCCAGTTATTCAAGACACCGAGATGAACAAAAATCTGGTTGGTGAGATAGAAAAAAAGCCCGACCAGAATAGCCGTGATAAGACGGCCGCTGCTCGCAACGGAGCGGGCGGGCAGGTAGGCGAATGACAGAGCAAGAAGCAGCATGATAAGACAGGTAAATGGATAGAATAATTTGGCCCAGAGCGCAATTTCATATCGCGCCACACGCTGGCCATTTGCCTCAAAATGAGTGATATAGGAGTACAAATCCCCGATTGAAAGATCATCAGGAACAACAAGAAGCACACTCAGGATGTCAGGATTCAGTACCGTCTTCCAGGTCATCTGTGGCAGATGCACAATTTGCGTTCTTTCCGGACTAAAACGTGTCTGCACAACATCTGTCAGATTCCAGCGGTTATGGCCAATATACATGCCTTTTGCTGCCTGTTCGATGCTCGTCAATCTCCACTGCGGATCAAAACTGTAGATGTTGATATCAAGCAGAGTCATGTCCGGCTTGATTTGGCTAACATTGACAAATCGACCGGCGTCCTTGACCCAGAGCCCGGATCGGAATTCCTGGGCCACCATGGAATGTGTGGCGCGAAGCTTAAGCTGCTGGGCTGCCTGCTGGGAATAGGGAACAACTACTTCACCCAGTAGCAGGGTAACCAGCATAAAACCCATGCCCGTTCTCACCATGGCATAGGACATGCGTGGTACAGACATCCCGGATACCCGCATGACGGTGAACTCGGAACTGTGGTTGAGCTGAATCAGGGCATAAAGACCGCCAATCAGGGCCGTAACCGGCATAAGCCGATAGGCATTGGCAGGAAAATGGAGCAGCACAACCTCGAAAACGGGCCAGAGTGTGTAATGGCCCTGACCAATGGAACCCAACTGGTGAGCAAGATCAAAAAATGAAAAAAGGGCGAGAAGTCCTGACATCACCAGCAATGAGGCTCCATAAATCTGTCGCGAAAGATAACGGTAAAGGACCTTCAACGATGTCGCCTTCTAAACCACGAAACCAGAAAAAGCCTGCGGTAAAACAGATACCCCGCAAGGGCCAGCATCAGCAGGTGGACCCACCAAAGGCCGATAGCAGGAGAAAGCTTCCCTTGTTCAACCCAGGTATCCGATATGCTTAACAGGTTCGCGTAAATCATGAAGATGAGCAGGGCCAGAAGAAAATGCCACGATTTTCCTGTTCTCGGATTCACCGCGGCCAAAGGAATCGCCAGCAAGGCGAGAATCAGGGCGCTGATAGGCTTGCTCAGACGCCACTGGAGTTCCGCCTGTGCATCAGCGGTCGGGGTGTGCATCAGTTTTATCGTTGAAGTCGCCTTGGCAGTCGGGTTCACGGCGGAAGCACGAGGCTGAAGGTATAAATCATAGTGCTTGAAACTCATCACCTGATAATCCAGTTTCCCGGGTTCACCATCATAGCGCCGTCCGTTATCCAGTTCCAGGTATTCAATACCATTGGGCAGACTCCGGTGATAGCCGCGACTGGCGACAACAATGCTGATCTTTCCAGCCTTGCGCGACTGAACAAATATGTTTCGGACTTCCTGATGATTGGCAGAAAGCGAATCCACAAAATAAACCCGATCCTGTGCTCCTGATTCACGGAAGACTCCCGGAGTAATCATGGAGAGATCGGTACGGCTTTGCATGAAACTCAGATACTTTGCATTTTCGCTGGCCGCCCATGGAGACAAGACCAGGCTCAGTATTGCTAAGGCAGCCACGACGGGGAAAATGAAATAAAGCACCGGCCCTATCCAATGTGTCACATCCAGTCCCGAACTGAACCAGACTGTCATTTCACTGTCACGATAACTTCTGTTAAGCGTCATCAGGATACCGATGAACAAGGTCAGCGAAATCACCACCGGGATATAATTAAGGAGGGTAAACCCCAGGAATGACAAAAATTCGTTTGGCTGAATGACGCCACCTGCCGCATCGCCAAGCAGCCTGACTATAAAAATAGTCAGCGTTATGGCCATGAGTACGGTAAAGATGAGCGCCACGCTACGGGCAAGCTCATTAACCAAAGCTTGTCTAAAAATCATGTTTTGAATGAATCTTTGACTTTATGCGTCAAAAGAAAAATAATCACGGTTACCAAAATATTTTCAGTATCAAACCAAATAAGATTATAAGGAGCCTTTTGTGGAATTCAGCATAAAAAGCGGCAGTCCTGAAAAACAGCGGACTGCCTGCGTTGTCATAGGCGTATTCGAACCCAGAAAACTATCCATTCCAGCAGAACAGATAGATCGTGCCTCTAATGGTTATCTGGGTGATATTATGCGCCGCGGCGACATGGATGGAAAGCTGGGACGTACCCTCCTTTTGCACAATGTGCCGAATACACTTGGCGATCGCATTCTACTGGTAGGACTTGGCCGGGAAAAGGATTTTCATGAAAAAGAATACAGAAAAGCCATTTCCTCAACCATTACTGCCTTAAATGATACCGGTGCGGCAGATGCATCCTTCTACCTGACAGAAGTTCCCCTGAAGAAAAAAACAACGGCTTGGAAAATCGAACAGGCAGTCATCGGGATCCTGGATAACCTTTACCGTTTCGATGAGTGTAAAAGTAAAATCGAAGAACCGAAACGCAGCCTGAAACGAATCATCCTGAGCGTCCCTCGCCGCAATGAGCTTGAGACCGGAGAAGCTGCCATGCGTCAGGGGGAAGCCATAGGCAAGGGTGTAAATCTTGCACGTGATCTTGGAAACCGTCCAGGAAATATCTGCACCCCGACCCATCTTGCCGAAACTGCCCAGAAACTGGCTCAATCCCTCCCCTTAAAAGTCACGGTTCTGGGGCGAAATGACATGGAAATGCTCAAAATGGGCGCTTTGCTCTCTGTCGCCCGCGGAAGCCGTCAGGAACCAAAACTCATTACCCTTGAATACCAGGGCAGCAATGCGGATCAAAAACCCATCGTACTGGTTGGAAAAGGGGTAACCTTCGATTCAGGCGGGATTTCAATCAAGCCTGGAGAAGCAATGGATGAAATGAAATTCGACATGTGTGGAGCTGCCGCTGTCCTTGGCACCTTGCAGGCTGTGGCTGAACTTAAACTCCCTGTCAATGTTGTGGGTGTGATCCCTGCTACCGAAAACCTGCCAGATGGCGAGGCAAGCAAACCGGGGGACATTGTTACCAGCCTGTCCGGCAAAACCATTGAAATCCTCAATACCGATGCAGAAGGCCGCCTCATCCTTTGCGATGCCCTTACCTACAGTGCACGCTTCATGCCTGATACAATCATTGACCTGGCCACACTGACCGGGGCCTGCGTCATAGCTCTGGGCCATGTCGCAAGTGCCCTGTACAGCAACAATGAAGCTCTTTCCAAGGAGCTGAACCAGGCTGCCGAAGCGGCCATGGATCTGGTCTGGCCCATGCCTTTATGGGATGAATACCAGGATCAGCTCAAAAGCAATTTTGCCGATATGGCCAATATCGGTGGTCGCCCTGCCGGATCAGTCACTGCGGCCTGCTTTCTGTCCCGCTACACAGAAGAAATGAACTGGGCCCATCTCGACATTGCTGGAACCGCATGGAAATCCGGCCCTCAAAAAGGGGCAACAGGCCGTCCGGTGCCCTTGCTCATGGAATTCATTCTCAAAAGGGCTAGCGAAAACCGTGACGCGTATTGATTTTTACACGCATGTCGACAATTCCCTGCACCTTGCCAGTGTCCTGTGTGGTAAAGCACAGGCCCAGGGTAGCCGGATATTCGTGTTGACAAAGGACAAAGACATGAGTGCTGCCCTCGATGAATTCATGTGGTCATTCCGCCCCGCGAGTTTCATTCCCCATTGCAGGGTAGACTCAGATATTGCGAACCTGACACCTGTCATTATTGGTGAACGCCTGAGTGGAGACACCCATGATGAGATCATGCTCAATTTATCAGGCGGAATACCAGAACAGTTTTCACGCTTCCAGCGACTCATCGAAATCGTTACACTGGATGATATGGACACGTCGCGCGCACGTGAACGCGTCATCAACTACCGCAACCGGGGTTACACGGTAACTTTTCACAGCATGCAGAAAAATGCCATCCCTACCAAAAATGAACAGTGAAGAAGACGAACTGACGTTAAGATTCAATGCGCTGCTCAGGCAGCAGGGCAACGCCGGCCTTTCAGGGCAACAGAAGGAAGTTCCCCGGGTCTTTCGGCGCCCAGACATCCAGAGTGAAATTCCTGTCTTGACTGATGCAATCCTCCCGGAAGATGAAGAGGAAATGGATCATATCCTGCTTGAAACCCCTCAATGGGACGAGCCGGTACATGAATTCCTCCGTGAGCAGGCCCTGCGCAAAATACCGGCAGCATCCATACCTGTGAACCCTGAAAAATACCTTTCTGAATCCGTCCGGTTGCTGCTTGGTGATCTGATGCCTGTCATTAAGGATCATCTTGCCCGCGCCCTTGAAAAAGCCTGTGAAGATGCCTTGCATGACTTTGAGCACCAGGTCCGCAGGATTACGGAAGAATGTGCAGCCGATCTCATTCAGGTCCTTGCCAACCAAATTAGAGCGAAACCTCGCCCATAACGTCCGATTCGCTTATAATTGCCCCTTTTCACGCAGTCAAAGCCAGACCCATGATCGAACTTGCAAAAAGCTATTCTCCTGATGAAATCGAAACCCGCTGGTATTCCATCTGGGAGGACAAGGGGTATTTCCAGCCCCGCGGCAAACCTGCTGAAGGGGGCTACTGCATCATGCTTCCCCCTCCGAACATTACCGGAACACTGCATATGGGGCATGCCTTCCAGGATACCCTGATGGACATCCTCATCCGCTATCACCGCATGCTTGGCGAGGCAGCGTTATGGCAACCCGGAACCGATCATGCCGGTATCGCCACGCAGATCGTCGTCGAGCGCCAGCTTGAACGATTAGGTGAAAACCGGAACAATCTGGGCCGAACTGAATTTCTCAAACGGGTATGGTCCTGGAAGGAAGAATCCGGTTCCAGCATTACCCGGCAAATGCGTAGGCTTGGTGCTTCATGTGACTGGTCCCGCGAGCGGTTCACCATGGATGAAGGCCTGTCCCGCGCCGTTACAGAAGTATTTGTGAAACTATACGAACAAGGGCTCGTCTATCGCGGCAAACGCCTTGTCAACTGGGATCCGGTTCTGGGAACGGCCGTCTCGGATCTGGAAGTGGCCAATGAAGAAGAATCTGGTCATATGTGGTTTATCCGTTATCCCTATGAAACTGGCATCGGGAGCATCGTCGTTGCAACCACCCGGCCCGAAACAATGCTCGGAGATGTTGCTGTAGCCGTTCATCCAGACGATGAACGTTATCAGCATCTCATCGGAAAAAAACTCAGGCTGCCCCTCACCGATCGTTGCATTCCAGTCATCGCGGACTCCCATGTTGATCCTGCTTTTGGTACCGGCTGCGTCAAAATCACTCCGGCACACGATTTCAATGACTACCAGATCGGTTTACGTCACAGCCTTGCTCCCATCACCATTCTGACGCTGGATGCACGCATCAACGAAATCGCTCCTCCAGCGTACCGGGGCCTGGACCGGTTTGAGGCCAGGAAAAAAATCATTACAGATCTGGAATCTCTCGGATTACTTGCTGAAATCCGGCCCCACACACTCAAGGTTCCAAGAGGTGAACGTAGCGGAAGTGTTATTGAACCCATGCTCACGGATCAATGGTTTGTGACCATGCAAAGCCTTGCCGATCCAGCCTTAAATGCCGTACGCAAGGGAGATATCCGCTTTGTTCCTGAAAACTGGACTACCGTATACAACCAGTGGCTTGAAAACATCCAGGACTGGTGCATCTCAAGACAGCTCTGGTGGGGACACCGCATTCCGGCCTGGTATGACGATGAGGGCCATGTCTATGTCGCACGGACCAAAGATGAGGCTCACCTGAAAGCAGGGAACAAAGCACTGCATCAGGACGAAGATGTACTTGATACCTGGTTTTCTTCAGCACTTTGGCCCTTTTCAACACTTGGATGGCCAGACCAAACGCCCGAACTTGAGCTCTTCCTGCCAACTTCGGTACTGGTTACCGGTTTTGACATCATTTTCTTCTGGGTCGCACGAATGATCATGATGAGCCTGCATTTCACAGGCAAAGTTCCTTTTAAAGAGGTTTATGTTCATGGACTGGTACGCGATCCGCATGGCCAGAAAATGAGCAAATCAAAAGGCAATGTGCTCGATCCGCTTGATCTGATAGATGGGATTGAACTGGAACCGCTAGTCAAGAAACGCACGACCCAGCTCATGAATCCAAAAATGGCAACCGCTATCGAACGGGCAACACGTAAAGATTACCCTCATGGTATCCCTTCCTTTGGGACAGATGCCCTGCGTTTTACTTTCGCAAGCCTTGCCACACACGGCCGGGACATCAAGTTCGACATGCAGCGATGCGAAGGTTACCGCAATTTCTGCAATAAGCTGTGGAATGCAACCCGTTTTGTCCTCATGAATGTGCAGGATCTGGATCCGAGCAGCTTCCTTGCAGGAGCGAAGATTCAGGGGGTAGCCAACCGGTATATCGTCAGCCGCCTGCAAAAAACCGAAGCACGGGTTGCCCAGGCATTTTCAGAATATCGTTTCGATCTTGCTGCCCGCAGCATCTATGAATATGTCTGGGATGAATATTGCGACTGGTATCTTGAACTCGTCAAGGTAGATCTGGCCCGGGGTAACCCCGTGCTTTCCCAGGCGACACGCCATACCATGGTAAGGGTTCTGGAAACCGTATTGCGCCTGGCGCACCCCATTATCCCGTTCATCACCGAAGAGTTATGGCAGTGCATCGCCCCTTTTGCAGGATGTACAGGAACCAGTATCATGCTTGCCCGGTACCCAAAAACCAACCCGGAAAGAATTGATGAAGAGGCTGAATTGCAAATCGAGACATTCAAGCATATTGCCTCAGAAGCCAGGGGGTTACGTGCAGCAATGGGCCTTGCCCCTGGAGTTCGGGTTCCACTTTATATCATTGGGCCCAACCCTGAAATTCACAGGGATTACCTGATAGGTTTATGTCGCCTGAAAGAATTAAGGCAAGTCAATGAATTTCCTTCCAATGATGCACCCATAGCTATTGCGGGAGACTACCAGTTGATGCTTGAAGTGCCCATCAACCCGGAAGAAGAAAAGGAACGTCTGTCACGTGAAATTCATCGTATCCAGGCAGAAATCAGGAGAGCTGAAGGCAAGCTCTCAAATGAAAAATTCATGGAAAGGGCCCCGGCAGCTGTCGTTGCCCAAGAACAGGAGCGTCTGTCAGGCTTCCTTGATTCACTTGAAAAACTCAATCAGCAGATCAACCGGTTTGGTTCCTGATTCGTCTTTGATCGTGATGGAAAACACCTGTTCCCGAACGTAACCTCACCTATTATCTGGCTGGCATGCTTGACATCCTCCCCGGCCTGAAGGCCGGAGATTCCTGCCGCGCTACGCAAGGGCAAGCCCCTGCGTAGTCGCCTCAGTGGGTTCCTGCTTCATCGGACGGCCTGACTGCGCCGTTCCTCCACAGGCCAACACGGCATGTCCTGCCGCTA
>JAGWIG010000122.1 GCA_028873515.1 Pseudomonadota bacterium
AACCGGTGTGGTGGGGTGCAAAGCTTAAGCCCAAAATCGGGCATTTTCTTAATTGAAACATTCTTTCAGCATGAATCAGTGTTCCAATTTTCATATTTTCTCCTTATTAAACATGGATTAATCATTGCCATGGGTCTCTTCAGTGTTCCGAAGTGTTTTTTTTAAAACCTAAAAAATTTTAGGCCTTCGGATCATCTTCCAGTTGAAGATGCTAAACGGAAAAAATTCCGTCGGATGATTCCTTGGTCCTCAAGGACGGGCTTGAATCTTGAATTTCTATTAATAGTAATTATAAGACAGGAAAAGAAAGATTTTTGATTGAATGATGCCTGTTTTTTCGTACTTTTCCCAGCATGCATCAACCCAAAAACATGTACATGTCGTAATTTAATTAAATCAATAACTTACAAAAAAAATGGAAAAGTGGCACCGTGCCACTTTTGAAGAAATTTTGCAACTCTTTGAATTTATTGATTTATGCTTTGTACATATTTTTTGGAAAAGAATTACCTTTTCACGCATCACAAGAATCCTGCAAATGCTTATCAAAAAAGTAACCATTTAGCACATTCACCCGCAAAAAGCGCAGAACCATCTTGAATTTCCCATGAATTAGTAGACACTTTTTAGTCGTACACTAGGCGATGAGAAGGCGTAATGAGTTCAAAACGTTACACAGAAGAATTAAGATAGAAGCGACGAAGCAAGTCCTTGTTAAGGGGCATTCAATCGCGGGGGTTGCTCAACGCCCAGGGATGGCCAAAAGGACCTTAGGAAGTTGGATGAAGTAGTACAGTTTAGATAAGGGGATCGGTGATCTAAAGATAATCAGGATGCAGAGCTTAGAAAGCTACGGTCGGAGTTAAAACAAGTCACTGAGGAACTCGATATATTAAAAAAATGCGCGGCCTATTTCGCCAAAACGTCCCAGTGAGCGAACCTGTATTCAAGAGTTGGAGCGTATTGATTCGGTGAGGAGGCCATGTCAGGTCCTGAGTGTCTATCCCTCGGGATATTGAGCCTGACGAGATCAACCGAACACGCCTAAGCAAAAAGAAGATCAAATTCGGACAGGGTTGATCAAGCAATCCTGGCTGGAAAGTAGTGGTGTATAGGGTTATCACAAAGTGAACGACGATCTCAAACACGTTGATGAATCCTGAATCAGGCATCGTGTATCAATTGATGAAAGTGAAGGCCTTCATTCCCGGAGTGGTTACCCTAGAAGACGTTATATGCCTGGCGGGAGCCTGCCGTGATGATTCATAATCACGTACAGCAACATTTCTCGGCAGCAGAGCCTAGCCAAGTTTGGATGACTGATATGAGTTATCTTCGCACCTATAATGGCTGGCTATATTTGCCCATTGTATTGGATCTGTTTTCCAGAAATAAATGGCCTATGGGAAGTCGAATGACCACAGAGCTTGCTATGGATGCCGAAGAAAACAACCCAGACAAACAGGACTAGTCGATTCCGGCCAAGGGACACCATTTACCCGGTATGAATGGAGAAGTTTTTTAACCTTACATCAGTTAGAACCCAGTATGAGCCGACGCGGAAACTGCTATGACCATGCCGTTGCAAAGAGCTTTTTTCAGTTGAGCAAGCGCGAAACGTATCAAATGAAAAATATACTTGAATCGAGAGGAGGCTAAACGAAATATTTTGATTATATATAGAGATGCTCTATAACCCCATGAGGCAGCATGGATACGATCCAGGGCTTTCTCCTGTACAATTTGAAACACAATATTTCAACCGACTCAAATGTGTCTAAAATTTCAGGGGCAATTCACACCCTATTCGGGGCGGCAATTGGCACAATCCGTGAAAACTACTTACTCGTCAGTAGAATAACAAAACTTCGAGTGGTTGGATCATAATGTCTACCTTTATGATAATATTTCGAATAAAGTAACGAAATTTCGAGGTTGCATGGTTTCTGTCGGATACGAATACCTTATTCAGCGACTAGCTCTACAAGTTCGCGACCTGGGACGCCCAGCGAGGATTAGCGGTGCTGTCAACAAGCGAATAGACTCCGCGACACAAGTTCTCTTCCCACGCGGGGTGGCCATCGATGACAGTATCATAGGGCACCTTGAGTTCGCTGTACGGCATGAGGGTGTCAACCTTGAGGTAATTGATGCCGTGTTTGAGCATCTTGTACAGAACGAACTGTTACAACGACTCAAAGCCACGCCAACCGGTACACACATCCGCCGTATCTGTTTCTTGTGGGAGTGGCTAACGGGCAATTCCTTGCCAGTCGACGCCGTATCGACTGGTGGTTACGTCGACCTATTTCCTTCCGATCATTATGTTGTGGCCGATGAGCCCGTGAACATTCCAAAGTTCAGAGTGCGGGACAACGCTCTGGGCACGCGTGATTTCTGTCCGATAGTGCATCTTTCGTCCGTTCCGAATAACCCATCATTTGCGGATTTGCTTGCGGAAGCTGACCGTGCCTTGGCAGCGGTCACTGACCCTGCACTGTACGAGCGTGCTTTGAATTACCTTTACCTCTCGGAGACTAGGAGCAACTTCGCCATCGAGCGTGAAACACCCAGCGCCAATAAGCAAGAGCGCTTCATACAGCTTCTACAACATGCCGGCGAAACGGAACTCGTCACTGAAGATTGGCTGGTTGAATTGCAAAACCTTGTAGTTCGCGATGTATACAGCCAAGAAACGTCATATCGAAGCCAGCAGAACTGGCTCGAAGATAGCACAGGACGCGTCACGTTTTTTCCGCCCACACCAGATGACATGCGGAGGGCCATGACGGGCCTGGAAGCCTTTATCAACGGAAGCCGCTGCCGAAATCCCCTGCTGAAAGCGGCTGCCGGTGGTTTTGGTTTTGTATACCTGCATCCATTCATGGATGGTAACGGTAGGTTGCACCGGTTCCTGATACAACATGCCCTAGCCCGAGCCCAAGTGAGAGAGAAAGGGATTGTGGTCCCGGTGTCAGCTATGATGCTCAAGAATATCCCGGACTACCTTGCGGTGCTGTCCGGTTTCTCTAAACCAGTCACGCGCCTGTGGGGCTATACACGCGGTGATATCACTCCAATTGTCACTACTGCGGCTAATGGTCGAAACTACCGCTACATCAACTTCGATCGCGAGGTGGCATTCCTACATGCCATGGTCCAGAAAGCCATTCGGGAGGAAATCCCGCGTGAGCTGGCATGGCTTGTCGGGTATGACTCCGCTTTTGAGCAGATTGTTGCCGAATTCGACCTGCCAAATAAGGACATTTCAGCCCTGATCCGCATGATTCATTCCAACCACGGCAGACTCTCAGAGAACAAGCGCAAGAAGTTCGCACACCTACCTGATAATGTTCTCAGTCGTATTGAAGCCATAACTCAAGCTGCATTGGGCAGGGAAATTGAGAATAACGATAATTCGATGAACTAGGGCCTAATCCGCGCGTTTGTGACGAAATCTCGAATAACGATAGATTTTTCGAGTCAGACAACCTTGGTACAGCAATCCTCATAATATTCCGAAGCGCCACAATCCCAGTGATGGGGGCACCCGGGGATAATCGTTGTGAACATTCCGTTTTATGATGTTTAGGAAATGTTGACGCGCCCCCCCGAAACGCCTTAAATTCCAAACTGGAAAATCGCAACTTTCCGTAAAAGATACAAAATATGGGAAGTTCAAGTGGCTGAAGGTCGGCCTTTGCGGACTTTAATATCGAGTAGTTTTTTGGTCAGTTTTGTGTCCGACAACCGACTTCATATAACTTGGAATGCCTCTGAAAATTGGGGGCAGTTCATTCATACAAAACATCAATTAAGTTCTAACTGGTTGATGGCGTGGTCACTTGATAATAAGCAGTTATTCGTTGCTTGGCTTCTGCCTATGCATTGTCCCATTGGTCTTGAGGTAAGACGGGTATTTCTTCGCAAGAACCATCTAATGCAGCAATTATAGGTTCTAATCCATAAACTGAAGGCCAATAACTGTCGTAATCAGATGTTTCCCTAAATTTTTCTGCTACCCGAAGTCCATGCGCCAACGATTCTGCAACTTTATCTAGATTGTTTTGTAGGAAATTGGCTGCTTCTGAGTCTATGCCACCCTGAGAAAAAATCATCTTAAAAAAACCTTCATCTTGAAACTCTGAAACTGGTGAAGCATTTGAAACTGACTGCAATGGTAAAACACCTGAAAAAACCCATCATTTAGCGAATGATTATCCAGTTTGAGTAGACACGGGTCATATCTATTCAGATTCCCCCATCGGGGAACCGCCATTACCGCTCAGGTAACAGCCTGTTGACCTTTTTATTAAGCGCCGGTCGGTGATATGCGCGTTATTTCATGCAAGCGTCAGGTTACGCTCACCCCTTATTAGCCTGGTTATTTCCGCGCGATGCCTCTATCTGAGGAGGGCAGAATTTCATCAGAAACCGGTGTGGTGGGGTGCAAAGCTTAAGCCCAAAATCGGGCATTTTCTTAATTGAAACATTCTTTCAGCATGAATCAGTGTTCCAATTTTCATATTTTCTCCTTATTAAACATGGATTAATCATTGCCATGGGTCTCTTCAGTGTTCC
>JAGWIG010000011.1 GCA_028873515.1 Pseudomonadota bacterium
TGGACTGAAAACAGGGATATGGCTATAATTCCCCTTCCGGATTAATACGCGCCCGTAGCTCAGTTGGATAGAGTGTTGGTTTCCGAAGCCAAAGGTCACAGGTTCGAATCCTGTCGGGCGCGCCAAATTTTGATTTATGTCATGTGACTCAAGTTCATCGAGCCTAACTGAAAATCTTTTGTGCCCAAAGTGTGCCGCGGATATTATCTGAACTTAATTGTTCGGTGAGCAGCTCTATAGCCCGGGTGTACCTTCTATATTGAGTAGCACACCAGTGTTCCCGAACATGAAAATGCTATGCGAGCCCAATGGTAAATCGGTAAAATTGGGTTTAGCCTAATGTCGGTATGATACAAGAAAAAACAGGCCTTCAAGCGTTACGAGCACTACAGGAAGGCCGTGCTTCAGGATATGTTCACTTGACTAAAGCATAGGCCGATATAGTTTGCAGCCCCCTGAGTTGATTTTTTGCGCTTTATATTAAGCTTTTACAGTACCCGCAATCTGCAAAACAAAGGAGATCACATGAATGCCGATAACCTGTTTCTAGCCATTTTTCTTGGCAGTAAAACCAGCTCGAAAATGAAGGCCTGGAACGCTCTTCCTGAAAGCGAACGGAAGGCCAGGCAAAAGGAGGGTATAACTGCCTGGAAGGCATGGATAGAAAAACATCAAGATGGGATTGCTGGAATGGGCGGGCCGCTTGGCAAGACCAAAAGAATAACGCAAAGTGGCATCGAGGATGCCAGCAATGAAATGAGCGGATACATGGTTGTTCGTGCGCAATCGCACGAGGCTGCAGCCAGACTGTTCGAAAAGCACCCACATTTTACGATCTTTCCGGGTGAATGCGTGGAAGTCATGCCGGTCATGCCGATACCTGGGGATTAGATCCCATTCCGTTTTAAGAGTAAGGAGTTGGCTATGTCACATACTGTTCGTTTACACAGAATTCTGGCAACCAGGCCAGAAAAAATCTATCGTGCGTTCATTGAAGCAGATGCCTTGGCGAAATGGATTCCTCCAAATGGTTTTGCATGCACCGTGCTTCACCTCGATGCGAAAGTTGGTGGAACTTTTAAGATGTCTTTCAGGAATTTCACGACTGGCATAAGCCATTCGTTTGGTGGTGAATATCTTGAACTCGTACCCAACGAGCGTTTGCGCTACACGGATATATTTGACGATCCCCATATGCAGGGCCAGATTCAGGTGAGTGTGACACTCAAGAAGGCGTCGTTCTGTACCGAACTGACTATTGTGCAGGAAGGCCTTCCAGACGCGATCTCAAATGAGGCCTGCTATCTTGGCTGGCAGGAGTCGCTACGAAATCTGGCGCGTCTGGTCGAGCCGGAAATCAATCAATAGGAGGAAAGCCATGATTATGGAAATTCAGACGTCCATGCCACCAGCATTGCCGGCTCGTCTCACTTTTTATTCTATCCTGTTTAGCCTGCGTAACTGAAGGCAGGTATTCGGCAGTTTTTAATAAGGAAAGCCGAATCGAATTTCAAGTGAAACTTTATTCAGCATCCATGTAACTTTCTTTTAAGTCACTTTGACCTGTTCTCTTCGGAAGCATTTTTCAGAATGGTCATTGATGATCCCGGTTGCCTGCATCCAGGCATATACGATAGTCGGTCCAACGAATTTGAATCCTCTTCCCTTTAGCTCTTTCGAGATTCGTTCTGATAATGGTGATCTGGCGAGCAAAATATGGCCATCACCCTTTAGTGGTTTACCGTCGGTGAAGGACCAGCAGAAATCGTTGAAAAGTTTGCCACGCTGTTCCATTTCGCAGTAGATTTGTGCACCCCGGATTGTGGCTTCGATCTTTGCTCGAGATCGAATAATGTTTTGGTCAGACATAAGGCGCAGGATATCGTCATTAGTAAACTGGGCAACAGCTGTCGGTTCAAAACCTGCAAACGCTTTACGGAATGCCTCACGTTTTCGCAAAACGGTGATCCAGGCCAGTCCAGCCTGAAAGCTTTCAAGCATGAGCATTTCCCAGAGCATTCGGCTATCCCGCTGAGGCACCCCCCATTCGGTATCGTGGTAGTTACGCATTTGTATATCCGATTCAGCCCAGATGCATCGCTGATACAGGTTTGTTGTTTTCATAAAGGAAAGCGTCTGTGTCGATTATGTGTAACATGCTGTAACAGAACGATTTGCCTACTCCAGTTTGATTGGGGATTATGAGTTGCTATGTTTGTTTGTCCTGTACCAGCATTCGGTCGAACTACAGCCAGTAAGCCTTGAGCTATTTTCGCTGTCTATTGCATAGGATTGCGTTTTCATTCTGAAATGCATAGCTTGTTAGCACTATTGGTCAGGCTGTGTAGCCAACAGCAGGAATTCCAATATATCATGAAATTTCAGGGTTCGAACCAGGTCTGTATATAACCTGAAATTTTCCCGTCACATCTTAACCCATTCAGAGCTGTTCTTGTTTTCATCCATGGAAAGCCTGATCCAGTTGTAGGGACGGTTGAGCAGACATTTCATATGCCTTGAGCCACTTAAAACCGGAAAGCTTCTCTTAAATCCTAACCCGAATGTTTCTGGCCTATGCTTCTTTATAGGCTGCTCCCTTTCCATCACTCCAATTTCATTTGGTTCCTGGTTAAATTCAAGAATAAAGGTATTTACCAAAGTGCTGGGGTGATGAATACCCTGATGATAAATCAAGGGATTTGCATAGTGCCCGGATAAAACAAGCCCCTTCATTAGAAGGGGCTTTTATAGGTTAAAGTGATTGTAGATATACTGCTAAATCACGCATTTCCTTGGGGTCGAGCTTGGTCGCAATATTTAGCATGAGTGCATTGCTGCGCACCCCGGATTTAAAGGCCATTAGCTGACGAACGATATAGGAGCTTTGCTGACCTGCGAGTCTCGGAAAAGAGCCGACACCTTGCGCATTGCTTCCATGACAGGCTGCACACGCTGGTAAGTTACGTGCAGGAATACCGTTGTGGAAAATTTCTTCCCCTGCCTTCATTTCATCTTTCGGTCCAGGAGTGCCTTGAGCTGGTGGCAGGCTTGCATAATAATTTGCCAGATTGTGGATGGTCATGTCGTCCAGCTGTGCTGCCATACCCCACATGTAGGCCTGTGCATCCGGATCGGTGCGGGTCTGGCTACGAAAAGCCTTAAGCTGCTCTTCAATGTAGGTGGCTCTTTGTCCTGCAAGCCGTGGGAACATTGGGGAGATGCTGATCCCGGCAGCGCCATGACAGGATGAACAGATTGAACTTGCAATGGTAGCCGCATCTTCTTGTGCTGAGGCAGGAATCGCAGAAACCAGAAGACTCAGGCTTGCAAGGAATAGGAATAGGTTTCGCATTTTAGCTTCCCTTTCAGAAATTGAACCAGCCAAGCAGGTAGAGTGTATTGTTGTCAGACGCATTTCTGCCTAGGCCGTCATAATTGCTCGATCCGCCATTAAATTTTGTATACATGGTGTACTGGAGCGAGAATTTTGTATTGAGCCACGGGAGATAATCCAGCTCTGCAATATAGCCTTGGGTATCAGGGCTGTTGCTTGCACTGCCTGAATAAGCAGCTCCCTGCGGATAAAGCAGGGCATCAGATGTTCCAGTCGTATTGAAGAAGCCGAATGTTCCGCCAAGCTCATGATTATAGAGATAAGCGGCAGTCAGGCGCAATTCGTTAAGCTTGTCTTTCAGGTTGGAAGCTCCCCCGCTGGCAAAGGCGGCATTAAGCGTCTGATCTTCATGAATGTAGCGGCCTTGCAGGGTTATAGCCTGCGTATCGGTAATCCACTGGTACTGGGTATCGAAGCTCACGTCATTGAAATTGTTGGTTGGCCCTTCAAGAGCGACGCCATTACCAGGAAGAAGCTTGGTATCGATGCCTGAGAACCCGGCTTCCCAGGAATTTGACCCCCAGTCTTTTTCCGCGGCGATTCTCCAGTATGGAGACAGACCACTTATGACATTGCTATCACCGCTGTCAAGAGGTCCTTGCCCGGTAATTCCGGTGGCACCCTGTCGGGCAGTACGGTATGCGGAGACCTCAGCATAGAGCCAGTTGTTCCACCAGACATAAGCACCCAGCCCGCCAACGTCTCCAGCCAAGGTTCCATCAAGCAGGGGAGAGGCTACAGAACCTGGTGCTGCAGAAGGTGTGCCATAAGGGAAGCCCCAGGCTGGCGTGCTGTTCCAGACATCTTCAACGCTTGGGTTATTGTTGAGGGTAAAACCCCAGACCAGGGGATCGTTTGGAGTCAGTGGGCTCTGGTAACGATCCGCAAAACGGATGTCCGTATTGTCCATACCCCAGCTTCCAGATCCGGCATCATAAGTCATCTGGATGAAAGCCCCCATCTTCGGGGCAAGACGGCCGGCATAGAACAGGCTGACCTGTTGAGGAAACTGGACCTGGCCATTTTGTGCAAGTGCCCCAGTAAGTGCACTGTCTGGCAGTGATTTGTTAGTACGTGTTACGGATCCCTGGAACATCAAGGAAAGAGGAGGAATCTGGTTAAGCAACAGGAGATCCCTTTGCGAGAGCGAACTCGCGCTGACCTGTCTGAGGTTATCGACAACATAGCCATTTAGTTTGAACTGGCGCCCGAAAGGGGTCAGTTCCGGGAACTGGGTGTGGCAGGCGATACATGCCATGCCAGTTTGTCGTGCAAAGCTAGGTACAGCTTGTGCGGTTACCGAGATGCCGATTCCTGACAGGCTGATGAGTAAGACACTTAATTTTTTGGCGTACCGGTAAGTTGCCATTTTATTCTCCACTGAGCGATGAACTACACTTGAGTTATTAAACCTTTATTCAGTATGGATTCTAGTAGAATCTTAAAATACGATTTTGATGTAAATCAAAATTGGTAAAGATTGCCCAGCCCGTTTTTTTATTAATCGGGAAAAGTGGGTTTACCGGGCTAAACCGCTAAAGCGGGTACAGGCACTGTTTCTTGACGTTTCATCCTTAAACGGCGATGGACGATTGCCTGTATTGGGCGGGTCTTGTGTTTATGTTTCATAGAGGTTTTATTGAGTAGCGGAACCTCTGCCCTAATTAGCGCCTAATTCCAGTTTGAGCTTGAAATGTCTGAGGAAGAATGTTTAAGGAAGGTTCACGCTACAGGTTACAAAAGATTGCGATTCATTTTTTCTGGAGCTCGGCATCCTGAGTGGCTCATCTGATCTTAGGCAATTACAAAGCAATCGGATTATCCTGTGACTTGATGGTTGGCAGGATATGGAGCCTTATCCAGGGTTACACTGAGTCAAGAGCATGGTTTTGGTGAAGGGGAATCAGTGAAGTCCGGCAAGCGCGAGGGCTAATTCGGATTGTGAGCGTTTATACCGGGCTGCATGGTAGAATACAAACACCTGTTTGCTACGTAGCTTGGGCACGGTCAGTTGATACGGACCCATCCAGATATTTCTGGGAACAATTTCATCGAGATTGTGTGGCAAGTCGTCAATAAAAACCTGCCAGGCCGAATCATTGCGGAAATATTCAAAAGCAACATCAGCATGCCGTTGTACTAGTTTCCAGAAGGATGAACTTGAACCTCGATACCAGCTACGGTAGCTATAAACGCAAGTCATAAAGGCAACAAGTGCAGCAAATTTACGCATTTTTGAGTACCCTCCGGGAATTGAAAGCAATGGCTTAGTCTGTATACGAAAGATACCATGGCTTATAGTATGCTAATGGCTCGAGCAGAAAGTGTAAACTTGAAAAGTATTATTTATTTATTTTGATGGCGGTTTTTTATGTAAGGCCATCAAGGGCTGGCAGGAGTATGAAATCCGGAAAACTCCAGTTTAGCTTGATGGATATTTTTGGTACGATTTATTTGTTGTCGGTTTTTTTTACTGCTTCGTGTGCAGGGCATTTTGTTCGGGACAGGTTATGAGGATTAAGGGCTTTCTGGTTGTTCTTTGTTTGACCACAGGTATAGCCTGTGTGCTGCTACCTTCGTACGGTATGGCAGATCCTGTTGTCATCCAGCAGAAATTGCAAGCCATCCCTGATAACAGTGATGATGCCTTGGTGGTATTTGCAAAAGATGGCAGCGTAATTCGGGGAGATGATGCTCTTGATCTGATGCAGTCCAACAAGACTGATTTGAATATTTGGCTGGGCGGACGTCATTTTTTTGGAATTAAGGCTGTGATTCGTGCCTGGCAGAAGCGGTATGGTGGAACTGTTGGCTTAATTACCCTTCCTTCAAAAAGGATTGCCGGGGGAATTGTTGATGGGGGCTGGATTTACCGGGGGAGGAGTTTCAGCATGCGCCCGGATGTATTCGGGATGATAGGAACAAGAGAGATCAGGAAATTGAAAGATGCCGGGCTTGCGACTGTCAACGTCACCTATGCACATAATGAGCTTGCCCTGATTGTAGCAAAAGGCAATCCCAAGCATATTCATCAAATTGAGGATTTGGCCCGGCCTAACCTGCATATCATGCTGCCTAACCCGGTTGATGAACGCATCATGAAAGTCTATGCTCGAAAAATGCTGGAAAGGTTTCATTTGTGGAAGCGTCTTTCAGGAGGAAAAGATTGTGCGGCTTGCCAGGCAGGCCACGGAGTGTACTTTACTTCGGCACATGACCTGGAAATTCCTGAAGGAGTCCGTAATGGCCGGGCTGACGTGGGGCTATTATGGCTAACCGAGTGTCAGAATGCTCTTGGGCACCGATTTAATGTCAGTGTTGTCAGATTACCGCCTGCTCAGAGCCTGAGAGGCGAACTTAGCTATATTGCTGCAGAAGGATCCGCCATCCGCCATCCTGCTGCTGCCAGGCAGTTCCTGAAATTTTTGGGTTCACAGGAAGCCCAGTCGATTTTAACCAGGCATGGATACATAGGTGCAGATAAATGGGAGTTAAAAATACGAAAAATTAAATGATTAATCAATAACTTCAATGTGGTTTATGATTTTCTCGGCACCTGCATTTTTTGCCAGAGCGTTTGCTTTGTACAAAAGCCAGTCGCTCCTCACGTGACCACGAAGTAAGATGGCTTGATGTTGAGTTAAGACAGTAATATTGTATTCGGAAAGCTCTGAATCCTGGCCGAGGGCCTTTTGCACTTTCGCTGCAAGGGCGGCAGAATGATTCATGGGGATGGCTCTGGCAACAGAAGCCATGCCCGCCATCAAGATGACGAGCATGAAAGAATGAGTCCATTTTTTTAGTTTGAACACTTCTCCTCCTTGTTTTGAAAAGGGGGGAAACCTGCACTTGCTAACTTTTGTTTCAGATGTTTTCAGCCTGGGCCTCTTGAATAATTTTCTGTAATTCTCCAGAGTCAAACATCTGACGCATAATATCAGCGCCTCCAACAAATTCTCCCTTGATATAAAGCTGCGGGATAGTTGGCCAGTTTGAATATTCCTTGATACCTTGACGGATTGCCGGGTCAACCAGCACATCAATTGCTAGAACATTTTTAAGCCCACAGGCAGACAAAAGCTGAACCGCACTTGCAGAAAATCCGCACTGTGGCATCTGTGGGGTTCCTTTCATGAATAGAACAACGGGGTGACTGTTGATCTGTTCTTTGATAGCTTCCCGGGTATCCAATTGTTGCTCCTAAATGTTAACCTGATTAACTGCTTGACTGAATTGATTAAGTACTCTAGCTTCAATCAATTCTGGCGTCAAGTTTTGGGTAGTGATTTTCGCACAGCATTACTCAAGCCAGGTTCAGAATACGCTTTCCAGAAAGCCGAGGGTACGTCTCATGGCCTTATCTGATGCTCCCTTGTGATAACTGCTACGTTCATTGCAGTTGAACCCATGCCCAGCGCCCTGGTAGATGTGGCTGATGGCCCCTGGGTAACGTTTCTTGAGTGTTTCTGGCACCCTGAGCGGGATAGAGCGATCATCTTGCCCAAAATGGGCCAGCAAAGGAACTTGAGGTGCTTTTTCAAGAAATTCCCCAATTTGTCCACCATAATAGCAGATTGAAGCTGAAATAGGGAGCTGCGAGGCAGCAAGCCATGCAAGGGTTCCACCCCAGCAGAATCCTATTACCGCAATACTTTGGTGATCAGTAAAAAAATTGATTGCGGAATGGATGTCCTTTAATGCATCATCCCAGGAAATTTTTCCTTTAAGGGCTATCCCGGATGCAATACCTGCCTCATCATAGGCAAGATCTACATTTTTTTCAGCCCGCTCAAACAGTGCAGGAGCTATTGCTGTGTATCCCGCTGAGGCCAGGTTAAGAACGATAGAACGGATATGGTGGTTAACCCCGAAAATTTCCTGCACGATAATCACATTTCCCCGTGAGGTTTCTTCAGGGCGGGCTATAAAAGCGGGGAGTTTATGGTTATCTGATGCAGTCAGATTGACCCAGTCACTTTGAGTTGTTTGGCTCATTTCGTTGTCCTTTCATCTGTAAGTCCAGGTTGTTTTCCTTAGGCTGCTGGCTGATTCGAAACAGGATTGGTTTTCCCATAGGTGACTCGATCCAGGCCGGCGAGATCCTTGATACACATCACGTTTGTAAAGCCACTTGTGTAAAAGAGTTCATGACATGCCTGTCCTTGGTCGTAGCCATGTTCACAGACGAGCAGACCACCAGAATGCAGATGTTGATGGGCGTTCTTAATGATATTTCTTAATGCATCCAGCCCGTCTTCCCCTGATATCAGGGCCTGGGGAGGTTCAAAATTCAGCCTGGCAAGATGAGGATCGTTTAATGCAATATAAGGGGGGTTGGAAAGAATGCAATCAAAGCATTTCTTTTCGAGTCCAAGAAACCAGTCTGCCTTAATGAACCTGACTTGGTCAAGCCCCAGACGCCGTGCATTTTTTTGGGCGACATCCAGAGCTTCATCTGAAAGATCCGTTGCTGTAATTATCCAGTTGGGGCGGAGTTTTGCAAGACAAAGGGCAATAGAACCGCTGCCAGTTCCAAGATCGAGAATTTCAAGGGGCTGATGTTCTGGCAGGCGACATAATGCAGTTTCGACCAGAATTTCTGTTTCAGGTCGTGGGATAAGCACAGAAGCTGAGATTTTCAGCTCAATATTGTAGAATTCCTGTTTGCCGGTAATGTAGGCGATGGGCTCACCTGCAAGCCTTCGTTCAACAAGTTTTTTGTAAGAGGCTGTCTGGGCTGCTGACAGTAAGGTTTCAGGATGGGCGATGAGCCACGAGATCTGTTTATCGAGCATAGAAGACATCAGCATCCGGGATTCAAGACGGGCTTGCCGGGGGCCTATTTTGAGACTTCTTTCAATACTCCTGGAAGCGGTTGTCAACTGGTTGTTAAGGCTCATTAGGCAGAAGTCTCGCTCAAGGAGGCTAAAAGTTCAGCCTGATGTTCCTGTGCAAGGGGCTCAAAAAGATCTTCCAGATCGCCGTCCATGATTGCATCAATCTTGTAGAGGGTTAAGTTGATGCGGTGATCTGTAACCCGGCCTTGAGGAAAATTGTAGGTACGAATCCGCTCTGATCGATCCCCGGAACCAATGAGAAGTTTTCGTGTAGCCGCTTCCTTGGCGTGGCGTTCACGGTTTTGTATGTCTTTCAGGCGTGCTGCCAGCACGGACAAGGCTTGTGCCTTGTTCTTGTGCTGGCTCCGCCCATCCTGGCATTCCACGACAAGTCCAGTTGGAAGATGGGTGACCCTTACTGCAGAATCGGTTTTATTGATATGTTGTCCACCCGCTCCTGAGGCCCTGAAGGTATCAATTCGTAGTTCGGAAGGGTTGATGTCAATTTCTTCAGCTTCATCGGCTTCGGGCATGACGGCGACAGTGCAGGCTGAGGTATGGATACGGCCTTGAGTTTCTGTAGCGGGAACGCGTTGCACCCTGTGCCCGCCCGATTCGAATTTCAGTCGGGAATAAGCGCCTTCTCCGATGATGCGGATAATGACTTCTTTATAACCTCCAAGATCACTCGGACTCTCGGAGATTAACTCAATCTGCCAGTTTTGTCTTTCGGCATAGCGGCTATACATCCGTAGCAGGTCTGCGGCAAAAAGCGCAGATTCTTCACCGCCGGTACCCGCCCGTATTTCCAGGAAAAGGTTGTGCTCATCATCTGGATCCTTGGGTAGGAGGGCGATTTCAAGGTCATGTTCGATTTGTGAAAGCCTTGCTTCAATACTTGTGATTTCGCTTTCGGCATAATCCCGCATTTGTGGATCCGACCGCATTTCATGGGCTGCTGCCAAATCTTTTTCCCTGTCCAGATATGAGCGATAAAGAGAAACAAGAGGCATGATTTCGGCATGTTCACGCGATAATTTCCGGTAGCTGCTCAGATCGCGGGTTGCGGTCTCCTGGCTGAGAAGGAGATTGATCTCCTCCAGGCGGTCGGCCAGGCCGGAAAGTTTTTGCTGGATTGAAGGTGTCATGTGCGATCGTGGATAGAATAAATGCGGCGTAGCCAGTGTTCCAGCTCATAACGTTCTTCCCCGTTTAGCTGGTTTAGGGCATGGGTGGGAATGTGCAGGAATTTTTTGGTCAGTGAAAGGGCAAGCTGTTCCATGACCAGGCTAGGATCCTCACCGGCGTGGAGGCGTTTTTGGGCGCGCTGGAGTTCCTGCTGTCGATAACCTTCAACATGATCGCGTATGGCGACTATGGTTGGAACCATTTTGCGTTTGTTTAGCCAGTTCATGAATTCGCTGACTCGGGTTTCAATAATGATTTCTGCCTGAACAGCTGCGGTTTGGCGTGCATTGAGGTTTTCTTCAACGATGCGGGCCAGATCATCAATACTGTAAAGGTAAATATCATCCAGTTTCCCAACCTCAGGCTCAATGTCACGTGGCACAGCCAGATCAACCATGAACATGGGTTTATGCCGTCTGCGGCGAATGGATCGTTCAACGAGACCCAGACCCAGGATAGGCAGGGGGCTGCCTGTAGAGGTGATGATGATGTCCTGGTTTGGAAGAGTTTCAGGTAGGGCTGAAAATTCAATGGCCAGACCATTAAAGCGGTCTGCGAGAGTCTGTGCTCGGGAAAGCGTTCGATTGGCAATAGTCAGGTGGCGTGGATGATGAGTGGCAAAGTGTGTTGCACATAATTCGATCATTTCACCGGCACCGATGAATAGAACATTCTGTTCATTAATTCGGTCAAAAATCCGTTCAGCCAGTTTGACTGTGGCAGCGGCCATTGAAGTCTGGGCACTGCCGATATTGGTGCCTGAGCGAATTTCCTTGGCGACTGAAAAAGTGGTCTGAAACAATTTATGTAACAGAGCCCCGAGACTCCCAGCCATTTGGGCAGCCTTGACTGCATGTTTGACCTGGCCCAGGATTTGGGTTTCGCCTAGAATCATTGAATCCAGCCCCCCCGCTACCCGGAAAATATGGCGGACGGCCTCACCCTCCCGGAGGGTATAAAGTGAAGATCCCAGTTTGGCGGGATCCTGTTTGTGATACTGTGCCAGCCAGTTTGTAACAGCGTCTGGCATGTCTGTGTGGCAATAGAGTTCGGTACGGTTGCAAGTCGACAAAATTGCAGCTTCCCTTACAGAACCTTCGTGCATTAACTGATCCAATGCTTCAGGAAGTGTTTCTGAAGGAAACGCTATCTGTTCCCGGATATCTATCGGGGCGCTATGATGATTAAGTCCGAACGTGTATAACTGCATGTTTTTCAGCTGTTGTCGCCTTGATTGGAAGGCGTTCACCCACTCCCGGGATGCGGGTATTGAGGCATCCAGGATGGAATCGAACTTTTTAAACTCTTCGGCAAACCATTATATCATTTTTTTTAGTGCCTCCCCAATGATAAGGATAAGGGGTTCATGTGCCGCGCTTGCTCATCGTCCTTATCTGGCTCTTGCGCCTTTAGCCTTCTGGACTATACGATGAACCAATGTGATTGTCGGGGAATAGTGTGGACCTATCCAGTCAGTTGATGTTAATGGTCTCGTTGCTGTTGTTCGTGAGCATTATTGCGAGCCGGGTTTCGTCACGTATTGGTGCTCCGATGCTACTGGTTTTTCTCATTCTTGGTGTGCTTGCAGGTGTGGGAGGGCCAGGTGGAATCCATTTTTCCAGTATTCCTGTTGCCCATTTTATTGGCAGCCTTGCTCTTGGCATTATTCTTTTTGACGGTGGGCTTCGTACCCACATCCGAGATTTCCATGTTGGCCTGAAACCCGCTTTGAGCCTGTCGACTCTAGGAGTGCTGGTAACAACCGCCCTGACCGGTCTTGCCGCAGTTTTCGCATTGCACCTGCAGATTATGCAGGGAATGCTGCTCGGTGCCATGGTTGCACCCACTGATGCTGCAGCTGTGTTTTCATTGCTGCACCAGAATAGGCTCGAATTGAAACAGCGTGTTGCTGCCACCCTTGAAATCGAATCCGGGAGCAATGATCCCATGGCAGTCTTTCTAGTGCTGGCTCTTATTGCATCGTTACAGCTTGGTCATCCCCCGACAGTTTTAATGATTGTGAAGGGTTTTTTTTGGCAGATGGGAATTGGTGCCCTGACAGGCCTTTTAGGAGGGCGCTTTCTACTGGCCCTGCTGAATCATATTGAGTTGCATTCTTCACTTTATCCACTTTTGGCATTATCAGGAGGGGTACTGATTTTTTCAGGTACCACACTCATTAATGGGAGTGGGTTTTTAGCCATCTATCTTGCCGGATTGGTGCTTGGAAATCACCCTCTGAAGGCCCAAAACAATATTCTTCGGATGCATGACGGGTTTGCTTGGCTTTCCCAGATTATCCTTTTTATCATGCTGGGATTGCTGGTTCAGCCAAGCGCACTGGTGCCGATTGCTCCTGGGGCGTTGCTTGTTTCATTTGTGCTTATTTTTGTGGCTCGCCCACTTGCTGTTTTTTTATGTTTGCTCCCCTTTCGTTTCCCTTTTCGGGAACAGGCTTTCATTAGTTGGGTAGGGCTTAGGGGCGCGGTTCCGATTGTGCTTGCAACCTTCCCAATGCTAGCTGGTTTAGATCGTGCCGAACTTTATTTCAATGTTGCTTTTTTTGTGGTTCTGGTATCGCTAGTATTGCAGGGCTGGACTACGGCCTACGCTGCCAGGCAATTGCATGTCGAGGTTCCCCCTCAGCCAAAACCTGAGCATATTATTGATATTGGCATATCCCAGGTAGAGGGTTTTGAAATGGTAGGGTATGCGCTGAAGTTGGATTCTCTTGCTGTTAATCAGAATGTTCAGCATCTGCCCCTACCTGGAGATACCCGGGTTATATTTATCATACGTGAACAGCACATTTGCATGCTAAAGGAAATAGACAGCCTTGCTGTAGGAGATTATGTCCTGTTGCTGAGCCGTCCAGAACATCTGGCTGCATTGAACAGGCTTTTTGCGGTGAGTGATGCCCCTCCCCGACTTGAAGAACATGAATTTTTTGGAGATTTTGTGTTAAATGGAGAGGCGAAACTAGGAGATGTTGGACTTTTGTATGGTTTCAGGGTAGTCAAGGATGATGAGAACATGACCCTTGCAAAATATATTTCCCGGTCTTTCAAGGGACGGGCTGTTGTAGGCGATTCCATATTTTTGCGTCAAGTCGAACTGATTGTCCGGGAAATGGCGAATTCTATGCCAACCAAAATCGGCGTTAAGATTCGTCATGATGAAGAAATTTGAACGTTGGGCGATTTGTGCAAATAGGTGGCCCTATCTGAAGAACAGCCAAGGCGAGATTAAAAGCTGTAAGAATAAACTCCCATGAGAGTTTCAGTGCCAGGATTGTGGGAATATAGATGTGCATTGGAAATATGACGTAACGAAACACCAATTTCATCATGATCTGGTAGTTTGTACATGAGATTGATTCCACTCTGGAATTCAAATGGCCCACCAAGGTAGCGCCCGTTACCCTGACGGTAGAGGCCGACTGATACCGAGGGCGAAATGATGAAATGGGATCCAATGGCGAAGTCATGATAAACCCCGGCATAAATAAAGCCGGCAGCCTTGGCATCTCCCCAAACACCGCCCATTGGCTGTAGCCAATCATATTCCAAGCTACTTCGATACTCTAGCTGCAGAGCTAGGGGGCGGGGTGCGTCTCGAAAAATATTGCTGGTACCTGCCTCAATGAGCAGAGATGGGCGACCGGCTGCAAAAACCGGGCTGGATAAAAAGAAGAAAAAAGAAAGCCAAATATATAGCAGTCGTTTAAGTCGCATTATTTTGTCCAATTTTTTTCATCATGCAGCTTAGCATCCGGAGGGAAAGGTTTTCAGCCGTTTGCGTTCATGGCCGCTTATCGGGTTAGAGCCATGGTTTTCATGTTGGACAAAACGGTTTGACTATCCATAAGGTCTGCTGTAGACAACCATATCCTGAATTTATGGTGGCCAGGGCGTGAATCGAACACGCGACACGCGGATTTTCAGTCCGCTGCTCTACCGACTGAGCTACCTGGCCAAATTCCTGGAGTCAAATTTCTAAAGCCCAACAAGAAGCGTGATTATAGCCGCTTCAGCCTTGTTTTGAAAGACCGGTTAAAAACTTCAATTTTGGTCACTTTGCTGAATTGGAGATGGTCGTGCCCAATTGCTGCATGTCTTTGCCAAAACCGGCAATGGTATTACTACAACCTGTTAGTGCAATAGCAAGAATCAGGAGGCTGAGAAAGCGAATGATAGACATGTTTTTATCCTTGGGAAATGGCGAAATTATGCCTGTTCCCAAGAATAAAAAAAACCCCGCAAAAAGCGGGGTTTTTAATTTACGGCAAACTGATTACATCATGCCATCCATACCACCCATGCCACCACCCATTGGTGCGGCTGGTTTTTCTTCTGGTATTTCAGCAACCATGCAATCGGTGGTAAGCATGAGTGCTGCTATAGAAGCGGCATTTTGCAGAGCCGAACGGGTTACCTTGGTGGGATCAAGGACACCCATTTCTACCATGTCTCCATAGGTATCAGATGCTGCATTGTACCCGAAGTTACCTTTCCCTTCGCTGACGGTGTTGACTACAACGGAAGGTTCGGCGCCTGCATTAGCCACGATCTGGCGTAAAGGTTCTTCCATGGCACGCAGTACGATTTTGATTCCCGCTTCCTGATCAACGTTATCACCCTTAATGTTGTTGATCGCTTTACGGGTGCGTAAAAGCGCGACGCCTCCGCCAGGGACGATTCCTTCTTCCACGGCAGCGCGGGTGGCATGAAGGGCATCTTCAACGCGAGCTTTCTTTTCTTTCATTTCCACTTCGGTTGCGGCACCAACTTTAATGACTGCAACCCCGCCAGCAAGCTTTGCAACACGTTCCTGAAGCTTTTCACGATCATAGTCAGAGGTCGCTTCTTCAATTTGCTTGCGGATTTGTTTGACTCGAGCCTCAATGCCTTTAGCATCTCCAGCACCATCGATAATCGTTGTATTTTCTTTACCGATCTCGATACGTTTTGCCTGTCCCAGATCATTCAAGGTAATTTTTTCAAGGGAAAGCCCAAGTTCCTCTGCAATGACGGTTCCACCAGTCAGGATGGCGATATCTTCCAGCATGGCTTTGCGCCGATCACCAAATCCTGGGGCTTTGACTGCACAGGTCTTGAGAATTCCACGCATATTATTAACTACCAGAGTGGCAAGTGCCTCACCATCGACATCCTCGGCAATAATAAGTAGAGGTCGTCCCGCTTTGGCTACCTGTTCCAGTGCGGGCAACAGGTCACGGATATTGGAAACCTTTTTGTCATGCAGCAAGACATAGGGGTTTTCCAGTATGGCTGCCTGCTTGTCTGCATTGTTGATAAAGTAGGGGGAAAGGTATCCACGATCAAATTGCATGCCCTCAACGACGTCCAGTTCATTCTGGAGGCCCGAGCCATCTTCGACGGTAATCACTCCTTCTTTCCCAACTTTTTCCATGGCTTCAGCAATGATGTTGCCGATGGATTCATCCGAGTTGGCGGAAATGGATCCGACTTGGGCAATTTCCTTGTTGGTGGTGCAAGGCTTTGAAATTTTCTTGAGTTCTTCAACGGCGCTATTTACAGCTTTGTCGATACCCCGCTTCAGATCCATCGGGTTCATGCCGGCGGCAACGAATTTCATGCCTTCACGGACAATTGCCTGAGCAAGAACGGTCGCAGTAGTTGTGCCATCACCCGCTACATCTGAAGTCTGGCTTGCGACTTCCTTGACCATCTGTGCACCCATATTTTCAAATTTGTCAGCAAGGGTAATTTCCTTGGCAACAGACACACCATCCTTGGTGATGGTTGGAGAACCATAAGAACGGTCAAGCACAACATTGCGGCCTTTTGGACCTAAAGTCACTTTTACGGCATCTGCCAGTATGTTCACGCCGGTAATCATGCGTTGACGAGCGCTGTCTCCAAAACGTACCTCTTTTGCAGGCATAATCTATCTCCTCTCTGTAATTCCTGTTCAGGCTTCTACGACGCCCATGATGTCTTCTTCACGCATAACGAGTAGCTCTTCTCCGCTAACCTTGACCGTTTGGCCAGAGTATTTGCCGAAGAGTACCCGGTCACCGACTTTTACATCGAGTTTGCGTACTTGTCCGTTGTCAAGGATACGGCCATTGCCAACAGCAATGATTTCACCCTGATCGGGCTTTTCTGCTGCGGTATCCGGGATGACAATGCCCGAAGCGGTCTTGCGTTCCTCTTCGAGCCGTTTGACAATAACACGGTCATGCAAAGGGCGGATTTTCATTCTCCAAGTCTCCTGATCTAGTATTGCGATTGAGTTGGTACGAAATCGGGCCTGGCTTTGGCTAACATGCTAGGATCCGAAAAAGGTACCTATGGCGCTCTCTCTTTTAGTTAAGGGATAACCCCATGTTTTTTTGCATGTTGGCACTCATCGCCAGCGAGTGCTAATAATAAGGTTTTATGAATTAAATTTCAAGAGGGGATTTGTTTGAATCGAAATAATCTTTCATATATTACCCGGAGCAACAAAGCCGTCTGGCATCCCTGTACCCAGATGAAAAGCCATGAGACTGTGCCCCCTATACCTATAGCGCGCGGAGAAGGGGTATGGCTTTACGATTTTGAAGGCCGGCGTTATCTGGATGCGATCAGTTCCTGGTGGGTCAATTTGTTTGGGCACTGTCACCCCGAGATTAATGCTGCAGTAGTCAGGCAGCTTAATAAACTTGAACATGCCATGCTTTCCGGATTGACTCATGAACCAGTTATTCTCCTTTCGGAGCGCCTTTCAGAAAAAACAGGAGGGAAACTGGGCCATTGTTTCTATGGTAGCGATGGCTCCAGCGCGACCGAAATCGCCTTGAAAATGAGCGTCCATTACTGGCAGAACCGGGGAAAACCAGGAAAAACACATTTTTTAAGCCTGGAGGAAAGCTATCATGGAGAAACCATTGGGGCATTGTCAGTTACGGATGTGAATCTGTTCCGGGAGGCTTATGGTTCAATGATGAAAACAAACCTTACGGTTCCGGCACCAGATGCAAGGCGGGCAAAACAGGATGAAACAGACGTGGAAGTGGCAGAAACTGCAGCCAAGGCCCTTGAGGCAACGTTAGAGGAGCATCATGATATATTGGCTGCATTGATAGTTGAGCCGCTGGTACAGGGTGCGGCCGGAATGGTTATGTATTCTCCCCATTATCTTGCCCGGGCAAAGGCTTTGTGTACAAGTTACGATGTTCATTTTATTGCTGATGAGATTGCTGTTGGCTTTGGTCGTACGGGAACTTTTCTGGCATGTGAACAGGCAAGAGTAATTCCTGATTTATTATGCCTGTCTAAAGGGATTACAGGGGGGTATCTGCCCCTTTCGGTTGTTCTTTCCAGCGATGAAATTTATGCCGCATTTTATGATAATCGGATAGGCAGGGGTTTTTTGCATTCTCACTCCTATACTGGCAATGCGCTGGCTTGTGCGGCTGCCAATGCGGTGCTGGATCTTTTCGAGCAGGATAATGTCCTGGAAAAAAATAAAGCCAGGACAGTGAGGATGAATGAATTGTGCAGGCCAGTCAGGAACCATCCAGGCGTCAGGCATTTTCGCAATACCGGAATGATCTGGGCTTTTGAGGTACAAAGCGATCGCCCTGATTTTTCGAACTGGTTTCATCTTGAAGCGAGGCAGCGTGAGCTTCTGCTTCGTCCTATTGGTCATAGCGTTTATTTTATGCCCCCCTATATTCTGGAGGAACAGCACATGAACCATCTAGTGAATGGGATTATGGAGATTCTTTCATCTTGAATCGATTTTTATCGGGCTGTCTTGTCCTGTTCATCTGTGTCTGTGCCATTCCAGCTTTGGCTGCAGACGAGAGCCATTTACCTGCATTCCTGAAGCTAAGACTCGACTCCCTTAACGTCTCCCCCCAAGATGTTCATATTTTTGTCAAGGGGGTGGATGCAGATCACGCACTCTTGAGTGATGGGGCATCTGAAGCTGTTTCTCCGGCATCGACCATGAAGCTGGTTACGACTTATGCTGCATTGCAGTTGCTGGGACCGGCTGATGTTTTCCATACAGGGGTTTATGTACGTGGCACAGTTAAGGATGGGGTACTTCATGGAGATCTGGTTTTTCGGGGTGGTGGTGACCCCGATCTTACCCTGGAAAGGTTTTGGCTGATGCTGAGGGCAATCAGGCGTGCAGGGATTCGCACTATCCTGGGTAACCTCATTTTGGACGACAGCTATTACAGTTTGCCAGCTTATGATCCTGGTGCATTCGATGGCTATCCTTATGAGGTTTATAATACCGGGCCTAATGCATTGCTGGTGAATTTTGACGCGAGCAGGTTTTATCTTGAGCCGTCAGATCAAGGCGTAAAGATTACGGTTGATCCTCCGATGAGCCTGATTCAGGTCGTTAATCAGATAAAACTGGTAGGGGGTAATTGTAATGATTATGGCAATAATCTCGACATCAAGGTGTTAGCGGTTCATCCAGGGGTCAGAGTTAGGCTTGAGGGTCCCTATGCAGTCCAGTGTGGGAAACAGGTGGTCAATTACAGGATCTTGGACAACACCAGCTATGTTGGCGCCTTGTTTAGTTCAATCTGGGCCGAGCTTGGTGGAAAATTTTTAGGCCATGTTCAAAAGGGAACAGTCAGTGCAGAAGACGAAAGGATCCTGGACTGGAAATCCCGTCCCCTTGCTGCGATTGTCCGGGATATGAACAAGTTTAGTAATAATGTCATGGCACGTAATCTTTTTCTGGATCTCTCAACCACTAATCCGGCAGATTTGGCCAGTGCCCGCAAAGTAGTCAGGGGTTTTCTGGTGGGATCAGGCCTGGATTTTCCAGAGCTGGTGATTGTTAATGGCTCCGGTCTTTCACGCAGGGCGCGTATCAGCGCCGAACATCTTGGCGAACTGCTTGAATCAGCCTGGCATAGTCCGGTTATGCCTGAATTTGTTGCATCCTTACCCCTGCTTGGACGTGATGGCACACTGCGTAAACGTTTAAGAAACGGACCTGAAGCAGGTATGGGTCATATCAAAACCGGAACCTTGGATGATACAGATGCCATTGCTGGCTATCTTGAAGATGCCAGGGGGGGGCGATGGATAGTGGTTTGTATTGTAGACAATACCTCCGAAGCCAAGGCAAAAGTAATTGAGGACGCACTGTTGAAGTGGGTTTATAGGCCACCCCTGAAGTCGGTAATTCAGTCCAGATCCAATGAAGGCCACAGGGCATCTATTCTTTGACGGGTCACGTCATCCATCAGTATGGGTCGACCCCATTCACGGCTTGTTTCACTTTTCCATTTGCTTGTCGCATCCATGCCCATTTTTGATCCGAGACCGGAGACTGGTGAAGCAAAATCCAGATAATCAATGGGGGTGTTATTGACAAGCAGTGTATCTCTGGAGGGATCGACACGTGTAGTCAAAGCCCAGATGACATCTTTCCAGTCACGGATATTGATATCATCATCTGTGACGATAATGAATTTGGTATACATGAACTGGCGTAGAAACGACCACACCCCAAACATAACCCTTTTTGCATGTCCAGGGTACTGTTTTTTGATGGAGACAACTGCCAGACGGTAAGAACAGCCTTCAGGAGGAAGATAAAAGTCCTTGATCTCAGGAAATTGTTTCTTGAGCAGTGGGACAAACACCTCATTGAGCGCTGTACCTAGCACGGCAGGTTCATCGGGTGGTTTGCCTGTATACGTGCTATGGTAGATGGGATTTTTTCTCATTGTCATACGGGTAATCGTGAATACAGGAAAGTATTCCTGTTCATTATAGTAGCCTGTGTGATCCCCGAATGGGCCTTCAAGGGCCGTCTCATTGGGATCGATATATCCTTCAAGTACTATTTCAGCTGAGGCAGGTACTTCCAGGTCATTGGAAGTACATTGAACAATCTCGGTTTTCCCTCCGCGTAATAATCCTGCGAACTGATATTCAGACAACGTGTCAGGTACCGGGGTCACTGCTCCAAGTATGGTAGCCGGATCAGCCCCAAGGGCCACGGCAAGAGGAAATCGTTCGTTTGGATGTTCAGACTTGAAATCCTGGAAATCCAGTGCCCCGCCACGATGGGCAAGCCAGCGCATGATTACTTTGTTGGGTCCGATAACCTGTTGCCTGTAAATGCCCAGGTTTTGACGCGGCTTTCCGGGCCCACGCGTAATGACAAGACCCCAGGTAATAAGCGGAGCCGCATCACCTGGCCAGCAGGTTTGCACGGGAAGCCGTAAAATATTGACCTCATCACCTTCCCAGATAATATCGTGGCATGGCGCATTTGAAACCCGTTTTGGAGCCATGTTAAGAACCTGTTTGAGAACAGGCCATTTATCCCATGCATCCTTGAGCCCTTTAGGGGGATCAGGTTCTTTAAGATAGGCCAGAAGTTTACCTATTTCTTCGAGGGCGCTGACAGATTCCTCTCCCATACCAAGCGCAACTCGTTCCGGTGTACCGAAAAGATTGGTTAGGACAGGCATTTCTGCCCCGGCAGGTTGGGTAAAGAGCAGGGCCGGACCACCTTTGCGAAGGACCCGATCAGAGATTTCTGTCATTTCCAGATAAGGAGAGACTGGGGTATTAATCCGGTGTAATTTATTTTTTGATTCCAGTAACTGGATAAAATCTCGAAGATCCTTGTATTTCATGGTTTAGCCCTTTAAGGGAAAGGTGTATTCCAGGAGGATTCCTGCAAAAATGGTGGCGCCTACCCAGTTATTGTGCAAAAAAGCCTTGAAGCACTTTATTCGATCGCGATCCCGAATCAGTAGGTATTGATAGCCGTCGAGGATCAGGACAAGGAGCAGGGCCATGTAGAAGAAAAGATGAAAATTGAGTACAACCGAGACGATGTAAAGGATAGTAATGAATGCTGCCTGGCAGAGCATGATTGCAGCAACATCATGTTGCCCGAACAGTAGCGCAGAGGATCGAATGCCAAGATGGATATCATCGTCACGGTCTACCATTGCATATTCGGTATCATAGGCAATGGCCCAGAAGACATTGCCCAGAAGCAAGACCCAGGCCAAAGATGGGAGATGACCTGTTTCCGCGGCAAAGGCCATAGGGATTCCAAAGCCGAAGGCAATACCAAGATAAGCTTGGGGAATGGCAAAGAATCGTTTGGTATAGGGGTAGGATGCAGCAAGAAAAATCGCAGGCAATGATAAAAGCACAGTCAGGTGATTGAGCGGTAATATGATTAAAAGACTCAAGAGACATAATACCAATGTCAGAATCAGAGCCTCAAGCTTGCTGACTTCCCCGGTTGCAAGGGGTCGATTCCGGGTGCGTTTGACATGGGGATCAAAATGGCGGTCGGCGTAATCATTCATGATGCATCCTGCAGAACGCATAAGCAGGGTGCCGGTAATGAAAATAAGCGTGATGACTGGATCGGGATGTCCGTTGGAGGCTATCCACAAAGCCCACAGTGTTGGCCAAAGCAGCAATAAGGTGCCGATTGGCCGGTTAAGACGTGTCAGGTGAATATACTTTCTTAGGCGATCGAGGATCATGGGGTAAGTTTAAGAATGGCCGGTAAAAATACATCGGTTACCAGCAAGGGCTGGTTGTTCAGGCTGAAGATGGATGCACGGGCATATAAAGGATCCACAAAATTCAGGTTTTTTGGATAGAGGGGATGACTAGGCAGGATCCTGAAAATCTGAATGGCTTTTCTCCCTGCATTTTTATTGGTGAAAAGGGTGTCTCCAAGGGGACGCTCACCTAAGGTGCGTATGGGCCCATAACGCCGGGCAAGGGAGAGTGGGAGGATACTGCGGGCGTAGACGACCGGTAAGCCGTCTGCCATTAGCAAGACTTCCCGGACTTGAGATAATTCAGGCGTTGATGAACCAAGAAGCTTGATTTCAAAAGTCAGTAGCCTGCCGATACCCTGATGTAGAAGTTGAACAGAAAAAAGGTTGCACCGGTTTCGGATTTTATGCGTCAGGGATCCTGGATCCATGGCCCATGAACGATAGGCCTCTAACGAGAGCAGTGTTGAGCCGGGTAGGAGACGGGGTCGCATCAGCCTAATCCTTTGGGTTCTGCAGAATGGCATATAAATTTTTCTGGGGAAGCTTGTTCCGGAAAATGGGTCTGGATCAGGAATTTTAACTCATCATTCACGCTTAGTTTGATCCTGTAATATTGCCTGATTCTCAGGCCAGTAAAAAGTCAGCGGCCTGACCAAGCCACCGGTCAAGATGTCGCTGTACGGTATCACGGTTGTTTATTAATGCGATAGACAGCTTTCGGGCTTCCTCAAGTAGATCAAGGTCTTGTTCGATATCAGCAAATCTAAGCATGGGGGTTCCTGACTGGCGAGCCCCAAGAAATTCTCCTGGTCCGCGTATTCGAAGATCTTCCCGTGCAATTTCGAATCCATTGGTATGTTCTGCAATTACACGAAGTCTTGCCCGGGCCAGTTCTGAGAGGGGGGTCTGGAAAAGCAGAACGCAAGCGCTCTGGCTTTTTCCTCTGCCGACCCTGCCCCGGAGCTGGTGTAATTGTGCGAGACCCATTCGTTCAGCATGATCAATAACCATGAGGCTTGCATTGGGCACATCTACGCCAACTTCAATGACTGTAGTCGCGACGAGCAAATGAATCTGTCCAGTTGAGAAGGCTTTCATGACTTGTGCCTTTTCTTTGGATGTTTTCCGGCTATGAACAAGCCCAATCTCAAGATGAGGAAAGCGTAATTTTAGTTCCTCGTAGGTGTCCATGGCAGTCTGGAGTTCGAGTGTTTCAGATTCCTCGATGAGTGGACAAACCCAGTAAGCCTGCCTGCCCTGGGCACAGGCCGCTTCAATTCGCTGCATGACTTCATCACGTCGTGAATCGTTGATGAGTCTAGTAATAACTGGTGTTCGACCAGGTGGCAGTTCATTAATGGTTGAAACATCAAGGTCAGCATAATAGCTCATGGACAACGTGCGGGGAATGGGTGTCGCGCTTAGCATGAGTTGATGAGGCTGAAGGCCTTTTTGACGTAATTTTAGCCGTTGTTTTACTCCAAAACGGTGCTGTTCATCGATAATGGATAGACCGAGTTGAAAAAATTTCACTCCTTCCTGGATAAGGGCGTGGGTTCCGATGATAAGATTGGCTTCGCCGGAGGCGATTTCTGCCATGGCGGTCTGACGTTCCCGTTGGGACATGCCGGAAAATAATGCTGCAATCTTGATTCCTGCCGGGCTTAGCCATTCCTGTGCTTTAAGTGTGTGCTGTTCAGCCAGGATTTCTGTGGGGGCCATGATGGCGGCTTGAAATCCAGCCTCGATCGCATCAAGGCAGGCTATGAGGGCGACAAGGGTTTTTCCACAACCTACGTCTCCTTGTAGCAGGCGTTGCATCGGATGCCCTTTGGAAATATCAGCCCTGATTTCCTGGATGGAGCGTGCCTGGGCTTCAGTCAAGTCAAAGGGCAGTCGTGAGAGCAGTTTTTGGGCAAACTCACCTTTGGACGAGATGTTTGGGGCGGTATGGTTCTGGCGGCGTTTGTAATGCAGACGCATTGAGAGTTGCTGGGCGAGCAGCTCATCCAGCTTGAGCCTGCGCCATGCCGGATGTTGACGTGATTCAAGTAAATCTAGGGGTATATTGGGTGGGGGATGATGTAAAGTTGTGATGGATTCTGCAAAGGAAGGCATTTCCAGGCGCTTGAGTAAATCAGTGGGAAGCGTGTCTGACAGATCTGATTCGGATAACGTGTTATCAATTAATTTGCGCAGGGTATTCTGTGATAGGCCAGCAGTTGTGGGGTAAACAGGTGTGAGAGTCTGGCGCTCAGGAGCATGATGGTTATCTAGGCGATAGCGTGGATGTACCATTTCAACACCGAAAAATCCCTGGCGTATTTCTCCAAAAACCCGCAACTGTGTACCCGGCTCCAGCTGTTTAATCTGGCTACCATAAAAGTGCAGAAACCTGAGAATGAGTTCGCCATTTTCGTCTCGTATGTGGCAAATGAGCATTCTTCTTGGTTTGGGCTGGACATAGGTTTTATGAACGACTCCCTGAATTTGAACCGGTGTATTCGCAGGAGCATCGGTGATGGACCAGATTCGTGTTTCATCTTCATAGCGAATGGGTAAATGCAGGAGTAGATCCTGATAGCGGCATATTCCGAGCCGGGTCAGTCTGGTTGTAATCAGACCGGTTGCTGAATTGGGTTTCCTGCCGTTCGCAACTGCCATGAAGAAGAATTGCCCCTTATAGTTATAAAAAACATGATGGTAAAGGCGCGGAACTGGCCTGGGTTTGTACAAAGACATGCGTGAGCCAGGGCCAGGCAGTTCACCTGAAATTTTATCCGTTCCTGCTCGCTACCGTGACTCTAGCAAACAGGTTGGGATTAGGTTAGCTTTTTTGAGCATAAATATTTTTTTGCTTGAACGGAATTCCTTTGTCGAGTCTGTTGTTTGTGGTCCTGAAACTGGTATGAGTCAGCTCAAATTCATGATGGCATCGACTTCAATCATTGCCCCTCTTGGAAGCGAGGATACCCCGAGCGTGGCACGAGCTGGGAAAGGCTTGGAAAAACGTTTTTCCATTACGTCGTTGACATGCAGGAAATAATCAAGGGTAGTCAAATAAATGTTTATCTTGACTATACTTGCGAGATCTCCTCCCGCAGCTTTTGCCACAGCTTCAAGATTATCAAAGACTTGTTCGAGCTGGGCATCTATGCCTTCAGAAAGTTCCTGTGTTTTTGGATCAATCCCGATTTGCCCGGACAGAAAAACGAAGTTTCCTGCGCTTATGGCCTGTGAGTATGGGCCAATCGCCTCTGGAGCCCGATTGGTATCAATAGCCTGGTTTGTGGACATGTTCTTCTCCTTGTTTATCAGTTGCGTGGTGTTGGAGCTCGGTCACGAGAAATTTTTACGACTTCGGGGATGGTGCGCAGGGCTCGTATAATTCTGGCAAGATGGATCCGGTTTTCCACCTGGATTGTAAAATAAAGACTGGTGTAGGCACTTCCATCATCTTCACTCATGCTGACATTGTTGATATTTGAACCTGCTTCAGCAATCCGTGCAGCGGCCTGTGCCAACACACCACGCTGGTTGGCGACCATGACACGCAAGGTAACAGGGTAATACTGTTTCGGTGCCATGCTATCCCATTCAATATCTACCCATCTTTCCGGTTGGCTCCGTCCGCGGGCTATAGCGGAACAGTCAGTGGTGTGGACAATGAGTCCCTTACCTTTATGGAGGTAACCTATTATCGGATCTCCGGGGATGGGCTGGCAACATTTACCAAATTGTATGGCGTATCCTTCATTACCGCTTATCTTTATCTGTCCGAGTGGTTTCTGTTCAGCCATGGGTTCATTCATGGAAAGCAATTCACGAATAATTGCCGTATTGACCCGTTTACCTAAACCAATATCAGCCAGGACATCCTGTTTGCTTTTCATTCCTGTTCGCTTGAGATATTCATCCCACATGGATTGGGTTATTGCTTCAGGATCAATCTGCATGCTTTTTAGTGCCTGCTCCAGTAATCGTTCTCCAAGTTCGGAGGATTCCTGGTATTGCATGCTTTTCAGATAATGGCGGATGTGAGAACGTGCTTTTCCGGTTACTACATAGTTGAGCCATGCAGGGTTGGGCTGCGCGTTTGGGGTGGTAAGGATTTCTACGTGATCCCCGTTATTGAGTGGGGTTCGCAGCAGGGCAAGCTCGTGATTGATTTTTGCGGCTACGCAGTGATTGCCTACATCAGTATGGACAGAATAGGCGAAATCTACAGCAGTCGCTCCTCGAGGCAATGACATGATCTCGCCCCGAGGGGTAAAGACGTAAACCTCATCAGGAAACAGATCGACCTTGACATGCTCCAGGAACTCAATGGAATCACCTGATTCTGATTGGATCTCCAGAAGATTCTGTAGCCATTGATGCGTTTTTTGCTGCATTTCGGTCATGGCAGCATCAGGGCTTTTGTAGAGCCAGTGCGAGGCGACTCCAGCTTCAGCTATGCGATGCATCTCAGCTGAACGGATCTGGATTTCAATTGGAGTCCCAAAAGGTCCGAACAGGGTTGTGTGCAGGGATTGATAGCCATTGGTTTTGGGGATGGCAATATAATCTTTGAATTTCCCCGGGATGGGTTTATAGAGGTTATGAAGACAGCCCAGGGTTAAATAGCATGCTGAAACATCCCGGACAATGACCCTGAAGCCATAAATGTCATAAACTTCAGAGAATGTAAGAGATTTTCCGAGCATCTTCTTGTAAATGCTGTAAAGATGTTTTTCTCTTCCAGTTACGGTAGCTTCGATTCCTGACTCACGAAGTCTGTCACTGATTGCATCCTCGATTTTTCTTACTATTTCTCGACGGTTGCCTCTGGCTGCCTTGATTGCTTTTGCCAGAACCTGGTAACGATGGGGATGAAGGTACCTGAAGCTTAGCTCTTCCAGTTCTTGATAGATACTGTTGAGGCCAAGACGATTCGCAATGGGGGCATATATTTCAATGGTTTCACGGGCAATACGCGTGCGTTTTTCAGCTTGCATGACATCAAGGGTACGCATGTTGTGTAATCGATCGGCAAGCTTGATAAGAATGACGCGAACATCGCGGGCCATGGCCAGAAGCATTTTCCGGAAATTCTCTGCCTGGGCCTCTATTTTGCTCTGAAACTCGATACGCTCCATCTTGCTGACACCATCTACGAGATCTGCGACAGGTTTGCCAAACCGGTGGTTGATTTCCTGTTTGGTTGTCTTGGTGTCTTCAACTACGTCATGAAGCAAGGCGGCAGAAAGGGCCTGAGCATCAAGATGCCATTGGGCAAGGATGGTAGCTACGGCTACGGGATGAGAAAAATAAGGCAGTCCGCTTCTACGGTACTGCCCTTCATGTGCTGATTTGCTAAAGATATAGGCTGCTTCGACCTGTAAGATATCTTCAGGCTTCAGGTAGCTATTAAGGGTCTGAATGAGTTCCGGTGCTTCAATCATGATGTAGGCCTAGCAAGGCAAGGGCCAGGCGAAATCAGCCTTCGTTCTTGTAAAGTGCTTCGACACCTATTTTGCCAGCAGCAATTTCCCGCAGTGCAATGACGGTTGATTTGTCGCGATCGGGATCCAGCAGGGGATGAGCCCCATGGGCGAGCTGACGTGCACGATAAGTTGCAGCAAGGGTCATGTCGAAGCGGTTTGGAATATTTTCCAGGCAGTCATCTATGGTAATACGTGCCATTTTTCCTCCAGGGTTACTTTATCAGTTTCAAGAAAAGGTCTGCGTGTGTTTCAAGTTGGCGGGACCGCCGAAGGCGGTTCACCAGGACTATGCTCCGCAATTCATGCAAGGCTGTCTCAAAGCTAGCATTAATAATAACATAATCGAAATCGGCAACGTGCATCATGTCGGCCCTGGCCTCAACAAGTCTTGCACGAATTACATCATCGCTGTCCTGCGCGCGGGCACGCAGCCGCTTCTCCAGCTCTGCGAGCGAAGGTGGGAGAATGAATATGCCGGTGGTTTCCTGAAAGAGATGTCGGATCTGGTTTGCGCCCTGCCAGTCGATTTCAAGCACCATGTCGTGACCTTTAAGCATCCCTGCCTCGATGAAGGCTCGGGAAGTGCCATAGTGGTGACCGTAGACTTTAGCCGATTCAAGAAAATCTCCTCGTGCCTGCATATCAAAAAATTCTTCCTCGGTGATGAAATGATAGTCTTTCCCATTTATTTCACCTGGCCTGGGATTACGTGTCGTATGAGAGATGGACAGTCTTACATTTGAGTCAGTTTCAAGCAGGCGCCGAACCAGGCTTGTCTTGCCTGCACCAGAAGGTGCGGTAATGATGAACAGGGTGCCGTTTGACAAGATTCCTCCTATTCGATGTTCTGGATCTGCTCGCGCATCTGCTCTATGCGTACTTTAAGATCCATGGCAATACCCGTTAACTGTGTGCTAACGGACTTAGAACCCACGGTATTGGCTTCCCTGTTGAGCTCCTGCATCAGAAAGTCAAGGCGCTTGCCTTGCGTTCCCCCGGTCTCCAGGAGGCGGCGTGCTTCAAAGATATGGGTGTTAAGGCGTGAAATTTCTTCCTCGATATCTATACGCTGGATAAAGACTGCCATCTCCTGGCGTATCCTTTCCTCTTCGCCTTTACCCAGTACCTCTAGTAGCCGTGCTTTCAATTTTTCCTGCCATGCGGAAATAATTTGAGGGAGCAGTGGGCGTGCCCCATTGATTATTTCCTGTATGCCATCAAGGTGCTCAAGAAGAATCTTTTTAAGTTTTTCTCCCTCGCGATAGCGGCTTTCCTGTAATTGGATCAAAGCTCCGGATAGCGCTTCCAGGGCCGCGGTCTGGATTTGCTGTGCATTAATCTGCTGCTCTGCAAGAACCTGTGGCCAGCGCAGGATATCCGCTATGCCAAGTGGTTTTAACTCCCCGTCAAGATCAAGTAGATGGCGGTTAAGATCGAGCAGGGAATAAACGATTCCCATGTCTGGCTCAATCTTGTGGGTTTGGTCAGGTGAAGGACGGAAACTGAGTCGACAGTCGATTTTTCCCCTATGCAGGACCGAACAGATTTTTTCGCGTGCTGAAGGTTCGATCATTCGCAGAATATCATCAATACGAAAGTTGATTTCGAGATACCTGTGGTTTACGGAACGTAATTCGACGCTGAACGAGCCTGCGGATGTTTCCCGGCTTGTAGCGGCGAAGCCGGTCATGCTGCATATCATGGTGATCTGCTCCCGGTCGCGAAAGCCGCAGTATAGCATTGGCATGCGCCACGCGCGACGCGTAAATAAGGGTATAATGCCAGAATTAATGCTAGCGAGGCTTTTAAAGATGCGTGGAAATCAACGTGCGTTCTCACAAATGCGCCAGGTCTGTTTTACCCGGCAATATACCCGTCATGCAGAAGGTTCGGTGCTTGCTTCATTTGGAGAAACATGGGTATTGTGTACGGCAAGCGTTGAAGAAAAGGTCCCTCCCTTCCTGCGTGGAAGGGGGCAGGGGTGGGTGACAGCTGAATATGGCATGCTGCCCCGCTCGACGAATATCCGTATGGCCCGTGAGGCGGTGCGTGGAAAACAGTCGGGTAGAACCCAGGAAATTCAGCGTCTCATTGGACGTTCATTAAGGGCCTGTGTTGATCTTGGCAAACTGGGTGAACGTACCATTCATCTTGACTGTGATGTGATTCAGGCTGACGGGGGGACGCGAACAGCGGCCATTAGTGGCGCATGCGTTGCCCTTTTCGATGCGCTGACCGGGTTGCAGGAGCGTAAACTGGTGGATGAATCGCCATGGAAACAGTTTGTGGCCGCGATCTCGGTAGGGGTGGTGAACGGAGAGCCTGTGCTGGATCTGGACTATCTTGAGGATTCATCCTGTAGCACTGATATGAATGTCGTGATGACTGATAGTGGTGATCTTATTGAAGTGCAGGGTACTGCGGAAGGTGAAGCGTTTTCACGTTCGACTCTTGATAGGTTGCTTGAACTGGCAGGGTTGGGAATTAATGAGATTGTTTTTTTACAAAAAACTGTACTTGGATTGAAAGATTGATGCATAAAATTGTTCTTGCCTCAAATAATCCAGGGAAAATTCATGAAATTTCCCATTATCTCTTTCCTTTCGGGGTTGAATTAATCAACCAAGCAGTTTTGGGTATACCAGAAACTGGTGAGCCAGCCAGGACTTTTGTCGAGAATGCGTTGATCAAGGCCCGGAATGCGGCTTTGCATTCAGGTAAACCTGCACTTGCAGATGATTCAGGATTATGTGTCGATGTGCTTGGCGGGGCTCCCGGTGTTTTTTCAGCGCGTTTTGCAGGTGAACCTAAATCTGATAGTGCGAATAACCTGAAACTTCTTTCCCTTCTTTCTGGGCGGTCTGATCGACAGGCACATTATTACTGTGTCATGGTTTATGTAAGACATGCGGATGATCCTGCTCCAGTTGTTGTCGAAGGGAGCTGGCATGGTGAGATTGCCCCTGAACCCCGGGGCGAAAGAGGTTTTGGTTATGACCCGGTTTTTTATCTGCCGGATTATGATCAAACAGCAGGTCAACTTGATCTGGGAGAAAAAAACCGGGTCAGTCATCGTGCAAAAGCTTTGGAGGCATTGATTTCGCGCCTTCATGACGAATGGAATGATCATTGAAGTTTCCTGTGGACTTCCGGTCTTTCCAGCAACCTGTTTTTAAGGTCCTGCCCCCCTTAAGCCTGTATGTTCACCTGCCCTGGTGCACAAAAAAATGTCCTTATTGCGATTTTAATTCCCACACCTTTCTTTCAACGTTTCCGGAAGATCAATATGTGCAGGCCCTGCTTGCCGATCTGGAACAGGCTTTGCCCCAGATATGGGGGAGACGTGTCCAGTCAATTTTTATCGGGGGAGGGACGCCTAGCCTTTTCAGTGCAGAAGCCCTTGATCAGTTGTTATCGGGAATCCGTGCCAGGACTCGTTTAAACGAATTTGCGGAAATTACCCTGGAGGCCAATCCTGGAAGTGCAGAAACAGACAAGTTCCGGAATTTCAGGGAACTGGGTATTAACCGGCTGTCCATTGGTATCCAGAGTTTTAATGGTACCCATCTTGCATCCCTGGGGCGGATTCATGATGCGGCACAGGCGCGTGAAGCTGTTCTCTCTGCATCTGAAATTTTTGATAATCTTAATCTGGATCTCATGTTTGCTTTACCTAAACAGACTCTGGATGAAGCAGTTTCTGATGTCTCTTTGGCAGTTGAATACAAACCCCGGCACTTGTCTTTTTATCAGTTGACGCTTGAACCTAATACCCTTTTTTTTCGTCACCCTCCTCCCTTGCCGGATGATGAGTCATCATTTGATATTGAAGAGATGATCTGGAGCAAAACGGGTACTGCAGGGTTTGTCCATTATGAAACGAGTGCTTATGCACAATCAGGATTTGAATGTCAGCATAATCTTAATTACTGGAATTATGGAGACTATCTGGGTATTGGCGCCGGCGCACATTCCAAGCTGAGCTTTAAGAATTCAGTGGTAAGGGAAATACGTGTGAAACATCCCCAGAGTTACATGCAGCAAGCAACTATTCAAAGCCCTATCCAATCTCGTCAAGAATTGGCATCTGAGGATATTGCATTTGAATTTATGATGAATGCACTTCGTTTGACAGGAGGTTTTAAAACGGCCTGCTTTAGTGAACGTACCGGATTGCCGTTTAATTTTGTGGCCCATAACCTTGATATGGCTGAAGAGAAAGGCTGGTTGATACGGGATCTTACCCATGTACGTCCGACACGGCTGGGGCAATTGTTCCTGAATGATCTTTTGCAGCTATTTCTACCTGTCTCATAACTTAAAGAGATTAATGTTCCGAGGCACACGTGTCATATTCTTATGCTCTTGTAGCAGGTATAATTTTTTCTTCCAGATTTGATCTGTCTCTGGCTGTTTTATGGTTTTCCCTGTTTTATTTCATGAATTTTCATATATGCCTAACTTGAAGCAGGAACTTATTCATCAACTTGGACAGGTGCTTGAAACGGGATCAATCCTGAGTCAGGCCGAAGCCATGAGCCCCTTTGAAAGCGATGGGCTGACAGCCATGAAGCAGCTGCCTTTGGTGGTGGTATTACCTTCAAATGAAAAAGAAGTCTGTGCCGTACTGCGTATCTGTCATGAACTATCGATTCCTGTTGTGGTGCGAGGGGCGGGAACCGGATTGTCCGGAGGGGCTCTTCCTGTCGGGGAAGGAGTTCTGCTTTCTATGGCAAGGTTTATGCGTATACTGGACATAGATCCACTAGCACGGGTGGCAAGGGTGGAGCCTGGAGTTCGAAATCTCTCCATTTCCCAGGCAGCGGCAAGCCATAACCTTTTTTATGCACCGGATCCTTCAAGCCAGATAGCCTGTACAATCGGGGGGAATATTGCTGAAAACTCAGGAGGCGTACATTGCCTGAAATACGGGTTGACCGTGCATAATCTTTTACGCCTGAGAATAGCAACCATGACAGGAGAAATGATTGAAATCGGTTCTGAAGCGCTGGACTCTCCGGGGTATGATCTGCTGGCACTGATGACTGGATCTGAAGGTATGCTGGGTGTTGTGACTGAAGCCACTGTCCGCCTTTTGCCCAAACCAGAATCAGTTTGTGTGGTTCTGGCTGCTTTCGATGACATTTCCTGTGCTGCGCAGGCGGTTGGAAGCATTATTGCCAGCGGAATATTGCCTGCTGGGCTGGAAATGATGGATCATCTGTCCATCAAAGCAGTAGAGGCCTTTGTGCACGCAGGCTATCCTACGGTGGCAGCAATTTTGCTGTGTGAGCTGGACGGGACAAAAGAGGCGGTTGAAGAGCAGGTCCTGGCAGTAAATGCTGTTTTTAAACGTCATCAGGTGAAGGAAGTTCGTGAAGCCTGGGATGAATTGAGCCGCCATCTTTTTTGGGCAGGTCGAAAGGCAGCTTTCCCGGCAGTGGGCCGTCTCTCGCCAGACTATTACTGTATGGATGGCACTATTCCCCGTAGAAAACTGGCTTTTATTCTTGAAAGCCTGCAGGAATTATCCCGGACTTCAGGTTTGCAGATTGCCAATGTTTTTCATGCAGGGGACGGAAACCTTCACCCACTGATTATGTACGATGCCAACTGCGAAGGTGAACAGAAGCTTGCAGAAAGTGTGGGGGCACAGATTCTGGAGCTTTGTCTTGAAGCTGGAGGGTCAATTACAGGTGAGCATGGTGTAGGGATGGAAAAAATAAACCAGATGTGTTCCCAATTCGGGCGGGCTGAACTTGATTTGTTTTTAGGGGTGAAGCTTTCTTTTGATCCTTCAGGCCTGCTCAACCCAGGTAAAGTAATTCCAACACTTCATCGCTGTGCCGAATATGGGGCCATGCATGTGCATTCAGGCCAGCTTTTGCATGGTGAGATGGAGAGGTTTTAGCCTGTCGTGGATATTCTTATTGAACAGTTTTCGGAGCGGATTCGGCAAGCCAGGCTGACGGGTGAATCTTTAAGACTGCAGGGTGGGGGAAGCAAGGGTTTTTATGGTGAAAAATTTGTTGGAAGCCTTTTGGAGGTTGCCAATTTTTCTGGAGTTATTGATTATGAGCCCTCTGAGCTGGTATTAAGTGCCCGATGTGGCACTCCGCTTGTTGAAATTGAGAAATTATTGGCTGAACACGGGCAGATTCTGGGTTTTGAGCCACCTCATTTCGGGGAAACGGCGACCCTTGGCGGTACGGTTGCATGTGGATTTTCAGGACCACGTAGAGCCACTGCCGGTTCTTTGCGTGATCATCTGCTTGGGGTGCGAATCATTGATGGCCAGGGGCAAGACTTGCGTTTTGGTGGACAGGTCATGAAAAATGTAGCTGGATATGATGTGTCCCGACTGATGGTGGGGGCACTGGGTACGCTTGGTCTTCTTGCAGAACTGACGCTTCGGGTCATGCCAAAGCCTGTTCATGAGTGCACCTTGTCTCTTGAACTTTCAGCTAAGGCAGCCATCGAAAAAATGAATCATCTGGCTGGAATGCCTATTCCTCTTTCCGCAACCTGCTATGTAGAAAACTGTCTTTATCTTCGTTTAAGCGGATTGCAGCGTGAAGTGGACACCCACGTTTTCCGGCTCGGGGGAGAAACAATTCTGGATGCAGATCAATTCTGGAATTCCATACGGGAGCAGGAGCACAGGTTTTTTAGGGATGCCCCGTTTTTATGGCGTTTTTCTGTTCCCTCAATGGCTTGTCTAGATTCATTTGACGAGCCGGGTTTAATTGAATGGGGCGGGGCTTTACGCTGGTCGGTAGCTGATATTCCAGCATGTAAGGTACGAATGGCGGCAGAAAGGGTGGGGGGGCATGCAAACCTGTTCAGGGGGAAGCAACCCGATGTTCCCTTGTTTCATCCGCAATCCTCTGCGATACGAGCTATTCAGACACGTCTTAAAGACCAGTTTGATCCAGATAGGGTTTTGAACCGCTTTCGGATGTATTCTTATTTCTAGATAAATATGCAGACAAAGTTACCTGAATCATTGCTTCAGACGTTTGAAGGGCAAGAGGCCGAAGCGATTCTTCGTTCCTGTGTACACTGTGGTTTTTGTCTGGCTACCTGCCCGACTTATCAGTTGACAGGTAATGAACTAGATAGTCCCCGTGGACGGATATACCTTATCAAGAATGCCCTGGAAGGCTCACCGGTTACCCGAATAACCCAGCACCATCTTGATCGGTGCCTGACTTGCCGATCTTGTGAACGGGCCTGCCCAAGCCTCGTTCAGTATGGACGACTGCTTGAGATAGGCCGTGCATATGTCCATGAACGTTTTACCCGCCCTTTCCCTGAAAGAGCAGCACGAAATCTGTTACGGCTTGGACTGCTTAACCGATCCTTGTTTGAGAGATTGATAAAGCTGGCGCGGCTGGTACGTCCATGTCTACCCCTATGGCTAAAACGGACCGTTGCCCATCGTTCTGCTTCACAGCCTGTTTTTAAACAAAACCGGGCAAGGAAAATGCTCATACTGGATGGGTGTGTGCAGCCAGGCCTTGCTTCGGGGATTAATGAGGCAGCAAGACGCGTGCTGGACCGTATGAACCTGTCGCTGGTCAGTGCAAAAAATTCTGGTTGCTGCGGGAGTCTCAGTTTGCATCTTGATGCACGAGAAGAGGCATTCAATTATATGCGGCAGAACATTGATGCCTGGTGGCCACATGTTGAAAGTGGTATAGAAGCAATCATTATGACTGCATCGGGTTGTGGGGTGACGGTTCGTGAATATGGAAAGCATCTCGCCCATGATCCTGCCTATGCCGAGCGTGCGAGAAGGATATCTGAACTGACCCGTGATATCAGCGAGGTCATTCTGGCTGAAGGGGCCGTTCTGCTGTCAGCTTACCCAGTGCTTCTTGGTCGGCATGTGGCTTTCCATGCACCCTGTACGCTTCAGCATGGCCAATCACTAAGGGGTGTGGTGGAAGAGGTACTGGTGACTGCTGGGGCTATTCTCACGGATGTGCCAGAAGGCCATATGTGTTGCGGATCAGCTGGAGCCTATTCTTTTTTTGAGCCCGAAATGTCTAAACAGTTAAGACGCCTTCGCCTTGAAGCATTACAGTCGGGTGCTCCCGAGGAAATCGTAACTGCCAATATCGGGTGTATGATGCATCTTGCTGCCAGGGCTAAAGTTCCTGTGCGCCACTGGATTGAGTTACTTGATGATGGGTTTGCTACGCTGGAAAAGAATGTCCCATACGCCATGCCCCAGCTTTAGTCCGCGTGATTCAAATTTAGTTTGAGGCCGCCACTCTGGACGCGCGGCGAATGTGGCGGCTGTATTTTTAAGAGCGGATTCTTGTGTCATGACCTCAAGTATCTGTTCGGCGTATTCCTGCCAGTCTGTAGCGGCATGGAGATATCCTCCAGGCTTGATTTTTCGGGAAAGCGTTGAAATAAGTCCTTTCTGGATAAGCCTGCGTTTGTGATGACGTTTCTTGGGCCAGGGGTCCGGAAAATAGATGTGTATGCCTGCCAGGGCCTCTTCATTGATCATCTTTTCGATGACTTCAACTGCATCATGCTGGATGATACGTACGTTATTAAGGTGGTATTCCTGAATTTTACGCAGCAGGCTTCCAACCCCAGGTCTGTGTACTTCTACCCCCAGAAAGTTGCAATCGGGACTATGAAGGGCGATTTGGGCAGTTGTTTCCCCCATGCCAAACCCTATTTCCAGGACGACCGGTGCATCACGGTTAAATGCTTTGGACAGATTGATGGGTTGAGGGGAAAAAGGGATGAGCCATGCAGGACCAAGTTCATTGATGGCTCTTGCCTGGGCATCAGACATTCTGCCCTGGCGTAGGACAAAACTTCTGATTGAACGGGTTAGTTGGTTTGTTGCATCTGAGTTCATTTACCGATCAGCCCAGCTGAAGGGGAACTGGGGGTGGCTGAATAGGGTTTTGGCGGCATTCTTCCTGCAAGGAAGGCTTCACGTCCCGCTTCGATGGCTTTTTTCATGGCAGAGGCCATCAGTACCGGGTTGGATGCTGCTGCAATTGCAGTGTTCATCAGCACCCCGTCGCAGCCCAGTTCCATCGCTTTGGCAGCTTCAGAAGCCGTTCCAACCCCCGCGTCTACGAGAATGGGTACGCAGGCCTTTTCGATAATGAGCCGGATGTTCCATGGGTTGAGTATGCCCATTCCAGAGCCGATGAGCGATGCAAGTGGCATGATAGCCACGCATCCTGTCTCTTCAAGACGTTTGGCGATAACCGGATCATCTGAAGTGTAAACCATGACGTCAAAACCTTCTTTGACCAGGATTTCAGCAGCCTTGATAGTCTCTGTCACATTTGGGAAAAGGGTATGAGGATCCCCCAGAACCTCAAGTTTGACCAGGTTGTGGCCGTCCAGGAGTTCACGGGCGAGTCGTAGGGTCCGTATGGCTTCCTCAGCAGTATAGCATCCAGCTGTATTGGGCAGAATGGTATAGCGGGAAGGAGGCAGGATATCCAGGAGATTTGGTTCTCCTGGTTTTTGCCCGAGATTGATACGTCGGATGGCAGCAGTAACGATTCGTGCACCTGAAGCTTCAATGGCCAGGCGGGTTTGTTCGAAATCCTTGTATTTTCCCGTTCCGATTAGAAGTCGAGAACTGTAGGTTTTTCCTGCTAGATTCAGTACGTCCATGATGTTCCGTATGATTAGCCGCCGCCAACGGCAACGATAATTTCCAGACGGTCGCCGTCGGCAAGCAGCGTTGATGCAAACTGGCTTCGGGGCAGAATCTCCCCATTTAGTTCAATGGCCAGGCGTTTACCATTCAGATCGAGGCAAAATAAAAGCGAGGCAACAGACTTTTGTTCTGCAATCTCCTGCCGTTTGCCATTGACTGTTATATGCATCGTTCTGGTCTGACTTGATGATTGTTATTCTAGCACGGACCCCATCAAGTTGCAGAGAAGCGGTACCCTGCACCTCGCACGGTCTGGATCAGATGATCGTGCCCGGTTCTTTCCAGGGCAAGTCTTAACCTGCGGATATGAACATCAACGGTACGTTCTTCAACAACAATATGATCTCCCCAGACCCGGTCAAGGAGTTGGGTGCGTGAATAAACCCGTTCCTGATGGCTCATGAGAAAATGAAGGAGGCGAAACTCAGTGGGGCCGAGTTCCAGTTCCATCTCATTTCCAAAGACCCGGTAACTTGTGGGGTCAAGTTTTAACCCTTCGATTTCTATGCTATCTTCAGTAGTCTGGGGAGCACGTCTTCTTAACACCGCCTTGATTCGTGCGACAACTTCACGTGGAGAGAAGGGTTTGGTAATGTAATCATCAGCCCCTATTTCCAGCCCTGTAATCTTGTCGGATTCTTCCGTGCGGGCTGTGAGCATGATGATGGGGATATCGCGGGTTCGTTTGTCATTTCGTAGCTGTTGTGCAAACTCAATTCCATTTTTTCCGGGCAGCATCCAGTCCAGCAGAATGAGATCAGGCAACTCTTTCCGGACAAGATTGCTGGCCTCATCGGCATTAAGCGCTTGCCAGACTGCATGTCCAGCCTGTTTAAGGCTGAGTTTCAGAAGTTCCTGGATACTGGATTCATCTTCTACAACAAGAATGGTGGCAGCCATAAATAAATTTCCTGAATTTAGTCTGCCATAAGAATAAGGGATTTTTTGTAAATTTACATGTTTATTGTAAAAAAATATGAAAATCCAGCCTATAAAAAATTAAAAAACGTATTTTGTAATAATTTGGTAACAATAGATACATGAAACTTAAATATGAACTATTGAGCATGCATGCAACATTGGGGGTGGGTAACGTTTATTCTGTGAAAAATAGGAGAATTGCATGAACAAACGGAAAAATACGCTTTTTACGGTGGCTGAGGTGCTGGGGTGTGCTTCAGGCATGGTACAGGCTAAAAATTTAACTGGTGCGGGTTCTGCTTTTGCTTATCCGATTTATGCCAGGTGGGCAGATAGTTATAGGAAGCCAACCTGAACGGGGCTTAATTACCAGTCTATTGGATCAGGCGGAGGTATTAAGCAGATTGAAGCCAAGACCGTTAATTTTGGTGCTTAAGACATGCCCTTGACTCTCCCGGATCTCAGGGTCAGGCATCTAGGCCAGTTCCCTGACTTGACTGGAGGGGTAGTGATATCTTTTAACCTTCGGGGTATACGGCCCGGAACGCTCAGGTTTGATGCTCCGGTGCTGGCAGACTCTATTTAGGCAAAATAAGGAAGTGGAACAACAGCCGCATAGTTGCACTGAACCCCGGTATTCACCTTCCAGATCAGGATATCAGGGTTATTCATCGTGCTGATGGTCCGGGAACGACATTTATTTTACCAATTATCTGAGCAAGGTCAGCCCTGAATGGAGGGAAAAGGTCGGGAACAATGCAGCCGTAGCCTGGCCAGTGGGAGCTGGGGCTTCTTTTAATACTGATATCAGTTAGGATGCGTTATCCTTTTACTCTATGCGGAAACGGGCCTTTTTTATTTTTTTCATGCTTACCGGATTTGTCCTGTTATTATGGGCAACCATCTGGCTATATTCAGCACATCCTTGTCGTCGGTTTATTGAAAATAAAATTGGACAGGCGCTACACCGGAAATTCTCTATTGAAGGGCCCATTTCATTCAGGGTAGGCGATCCATTTCAGATTGAGATTGATGATTTTTATCTGGATAATCGGGACAGCCATGGGCGATTATTCGATGCCAAGCGTATGGTGATAGACTTTGCCATCTGGCCCTTGTTTAAGGGGCAGTTGGGAATCAAGAGATTATTACTTGAAAAGGCCCATCTGAATCTTTCCTTTTCTCGCAATGGAAAATTGAATATTGATGATCTGCTTCATTCGGGAGGGCAGTCGCATCTTGTTTCCTTGCCCGGGAATTTAAGGATTCAGGATTCAGTTCTTGAGGTTAACGACTCCGAAAAGAGGGTTCAGGGAGAAGCATTGATTAAGGTTTTATCACTGGAGAACCCCTATAAACCTGGGGGAAAAATGGATTTGGCCGCCTATTTGCAGATGGGTGGAAAAGGACTTCAAGTATTGGCTTCAACAAAGATAAAAGCAGAGCCAGGGGTGAAATGGCTGGCCCTAAAAAGGGTAAGGGTTAAAGTTGCAACTTCCTGGGGAGGGCTTGATTTGATATCGCCGTCAGCAAGATTTGAGCCAGGTAACCGTATCCTGTTTAATTCATTCAATCTCCATTTTATTGGAACCAGGGATCAATCTGTTTCTGTTATTTCAGGTCACGCAGAATTTTCAGGTGAGCGGCTGGCTTATGCTCGCGCAAAGGTTGAGGCGGAAGTACCAGGACAGAAACTTGAAATCACCTTACCAGCATATGAGGGTCCTTACACTGGAGAATTTCCAGTAGAATTTTCCTATCAGATGCAAAAACCCAGAATTGTACGTGCTCATGGCAACGCTGACATCGGCGTTTCTGATCTGAAACAGGCGAGGGGGAAGTTTTCGCTTTCTTTTGGTATTGGGGATCCAGTTCATTCTTTTGAGGGCAAACTGGCAGGAAAGGCTAATGTAGATTTAAGTCAGAAATCCGCGGATCTGGATGTATCTGGTCTGATTGCCCAGAGTCCCGTCCGGTTGATAGCTCATTGGACTGGCGGTAACCCTTGGCACCTGGATTTGGATGGGAGGATTCAACGGCTTGATTATGCAGATCTACCTCATGGGGGGTCTCCATCCCGAAATTGCTATTGGCTTTCTGGACAGTTGCAGGCGGACAGGTTGCTTTTTCATGGCCTCACAGTCCATGGTGCCACCCTGACCTTTGATCCTCATCAATGTGCCTTTCTGCCATGAATGCTAATGCTGATTTTTCCAAAAAAATAATCGCCTGGCAGAAGTCCGAAGGCCGACATGATTTACCGTGGCAGAACTGTTTCGATCCATATCGGATCTGGGTATCTGAAATCATGCTTCAGCAGACTCAAGTCAGCACGGTTATTCCTTATTTCAATCGGTTCATGAGTGTTTTTCCTGATATAGCCACACTTGCTTCATCTTCCCTTGATGCCGTGCTCGCTCACTGGAGTGGTCTTGGCTATTATTCACGCGCCCGTAATCTGCACTTGGCAGCAAAGGAAATCATGGTGGCTCATGGCGGTTATTTCCCAGTCTCCTTTGAGTTGATCCTGGGTTTGCCTGGGATTGGCCGAACGACAGCTGCTGCACTGAGTGTTTTTGCCTATGGTGCAAGGGAGGCGATTCTGGATGGGAATGTCAAGAGAGTGTTTGCAAGATATTTTGCAATAGAAGGGAATCTATCAGGCAAAAGGGAAGAAAAGGACCTCTGGCCCCTGGCTTACTCGCTTCTTCCGTCAAATGAGATTGCTATTTATACACAGGGTTTGATGGATCTTGGCGCAACCTGCTGTAAACCCCGGAAACCAGAGTGTATGCGCTGTCCGTTGCATCTGGATTGTGTTGCCTACAGGCAGGGCAGGGCGCACGAATTTCCTTCAAAGCGTTTGCGTAAGGCTATTCCCGAAAAGCAGACTGTTATGCTGGTTCTGGAACATGAAGGCAAGCTTCTTTTCAAACGTCACCCAGAAAAGGGGCTTTGGGGTGGTTTATATGTTTTTCCGCAAGCGGAAACGATTGCAGAAGCCGAAAATTTCGTGTCAACCTGGTTAGGCATGGACACATTGGTGGGAAGATGGCTTGAACCTTTGATGCATACTTTTACTCATTTTCGTCTTTCCATCTTGCCTTGGCATATATGGGTAAAGGATAAGGTAGATCCGGGAAGGAATGAGATCTGGATGACCCGCAGTGAGGCTTTGGGGGCTGGTTTACCTGTTCCGGTCAGGAAGCTTGTGCGCCAGGTCATTCCTGATTAAGGTGAGTTGGTAATGGGCACGCCATTCAAAATGATGCTGCCCCGGACGGTTACCTTTACGGTATTTTCGCCTGACTCAAATGTCGGGGCAGAATTTGACACCATAAATTCCTTTCCCGTAAAAATCCTTGGAGGAGGGCTGATTCCATTATCAATGATTACATTGCTGAGTATATAGCTACGGGCACCGAAAGCTTTTGCAACAAGGGATGCACGCTCACGAAATGTCTTGATTGCTGCCTGGGTAACGCTATTTGTCAGGCTGAGCCGTGCTGGTGAAGATAAACTGAACCGTATAGAAGTGAGTGTCAGATATTTCTGAAGCTGGCCAATGAGTGATTGCATGGCAGTGAAATCAGCGCTCTGGATTGCAATTGATTGATGAAGCTGCCATGCATGAATAGTCTGGGGAGCGTTGGCAGAGCGTACGTCATAGACAGGAGAAGTATTATAGGTTCTGGTAGACGCCTGAATTTGGGGGTAACGTTTAATGACTGCCAAGGCAGTCTGCATGACCTTGTTTGACTTGCTTGCCAGGACAGAAGCATCAGGCCCTTCCTTATCAATGGCCAGTTCGGCTGTCATGTAATTGCTGGGGGATTCGGCACTCGCTGATGCTTCAAGACTTATCTGGTTGAGACTTTCGGCAGCAGCAGTGAGGGGTGAGATCAAAAGGAAAGCAGCAATCCAGATTCTGTTTATCATTATTGTTTTCATAATGTTGTTCTCTTTTATCCCTGAGTCTGCAAAGAGGCCCCAGCCTGGATTTCCTGTGCCTTGTTTTCTCCCCAGCGGGGAATCAGTGCATGGGTTAAACCCAGATGGTCGAGGATACGCGCAACGATAAAATCGATCAGGTCGGCGATTGTCTGGGGGTGAGTATAGAATCCAGGCGATGGAGGAAGAATAACGGCCTGCATTTTTGCTAGCCTTAGCATATGCTCCAGATGGATGGCGGATAAAGGGGTTTCACGTGGCACCAGAATGAGCTTTTTCTGTTCCTTTAGCATGACATCTGCAGCCCGTTCTATCAGGTTGTCGCTTAGACCCTGGCTGATGGCCGCAAGGGTTCCCATGCTGCATGGGCAGATTACCATGGCATTAGAAGGGTTTGAGCCAGAAGCGACCGGAGATAGATAATCTTCCCGCCCATAGACACGAAGGCGATTGGTATTTATTCCCAGGGCTTTACCAAGTGTTTCCTTGGCATCCGATGGTCGGGCAGGCAAAGTAAGCCTTGTTTCCTGGCTGATGACAATCTGGGCAGCTTGGGAATAAAGGAGCTGAATGGATACCTCTTCCATTTCGGTGAGGCATTGAAGAAGTCTGAAGCCATAGGGCATCCCTGAAGCGCCGGTTAGAGCAAGAGTGATGGTCATTGGTTTCATGGTGTGGACAGTCTAGCCCATTTTTTACTGTTTTGTCTTTTAAAGAAAGCATGAATGAACAGGTTTTAGGTTTTCGTGGAACTTGTGGAGATCAATCCTGTAAGTTCACGGTGCCTTATCAGAACCTGATATTCTTTGGAGAATCGTTTGGCGAGCTGCTCTGCAAGATAGACTGAGCGATGCTGTCCCCCTGTACAGCCAATGGCAATTGTCAGATAACTGCGGTTGTCCCGTATGAATTCCGGTAGCCATTCATTAATGAAGGCATGAATATCCTTAAGCATCTTCTGAACGCCGGGTTGTTCTTCAAGATATTGGATAATACAGGCATCACGCCCTGTATAAGGTTTTAGGGCGGGATCATAATGCGGGTTGGGAAGGCAGCGTACGTCAAATACGAAATCCGCATCAAGAGGTAAACCATGCTTGAAACCGAAAGATTGGAACAATAGGGTGATTTTTGAGGCATCGAGTTCGGCAAGATCGCGTATCCACATTCTTAGCGTAACCGGGTTCAGGTCCGAAGTATCGATGCGCAGGCCAAGATTGGCTACTTCTGCCAGCATGCCCCGTTCGATTTCCACGCATTCAGGCAGGGTGCGATCTGCATTACTTAATGGATGGGGTCGGCGTGATTCAGAGAATCTTTTGACCAGAGTATTGAGGTTTGCTTCCAGAAAAAGCAGGCGTAGATTAATATGGGATGCCTGAAGGTTCAGGATATGCTGTGGCAGTTCGGCGAGCGATGCACCACTACGGGAGTCAACACTGATTGCAACCCGTGGATTATTTGCCTGCAGGAATGACAGGCAAGCTCCTTCAAGCATTTCTGCGGGAAGGTTATCCACGCAGAAATAACCGCTGTCCTCAAGAATCCTGAGGGCGACACTCTTACCTGAGCCGGATAGGCCGCTAATCAGGATTAGTTGCATTCAATCACTTTCTCCTTGTTCGAAACGTGCGTTTCTAACAATTTCAAGCTGTTGCCGGGTTATGAATTCCTGGGTGCTGTTGATCCCGCGTAGACGAAGGATGTAGTTGCGGACAGCGACTTCAACCAGTACCGCCATATTTGCTCCAGCGGCGATAGGCATTGTGACTTTCGGCACGGCAACGTCCAGTATGAATTGTTCCGAAGCGGAAACACTTAATCGATCAGCCACGACTTTTTCAGTGAATTTTTCAAGATGCACAATAAAGCGCAGGTTTTTCTTGGGCCGAACCGCAGTTTCACCAAATAGCGCCCTGATATTAAGGATGCCCAAGCCCCGTACTTCAAGAAAATCCTGGAGAAGAGGAGGGCACCGGCCCTCGAGCCGATCGGGGGCAACTCGATAGATGTCAACAATATCATCAGCAATAAGTCGGTGGCCGCGTGATACAAGTTCAAGGGCAAGTTCGCTTTTTCCGATTGCAGCACTACCGGAAATCAGGACCCCGATTCCTTGGATATCCATGAAGACACCGTGTATGCTGGCCATTTCCGCAAGTGTTTGAACAAGATAATGGCTTAATGTCTCAATTAGTTGTGCAGATAAATATGGGGTATGGAAAAGTGGGGTATTTGTCAGACGTGCAGTACGGAGGAGAGGACCTGGGATTTCTTCATTGTTACTGATGATGATGGCTTTGAGCGCCGGTGAGCAGAGCACTCTGATTGCCCGGCGCATAATGGGTTTCGGCAGGCCCTCAAGATAGGCCATTTCAGCCGGGCCCAGCACCTGGATTTGATTTGGGTTAACAAGATTCAGATGTCCGATAAGAGGGGCTATGGTTTGGCCTACTGCATTTTCAATCTCTCTTTGCCCCAGTTCATCGCCTGTTACCAGGGTTAGCGATAATGCGTCCTTGTTTTCTTCAAATAGCTTTTCTATGCTTGTTCGGGGCATACTTGGATCCGTTGGTGAGTAAAGCGTGGATAGTCTCGATGTCATCTGTTGCACGCAATGCCGAACGTAGTTCTGGCTGGCTAAAAAACTGAGCCAGTGTCGCCAGCAGTTTCAGATGCACATCATTCATTTGTTCGGGTACGAGTAAGGCGAAGAGAAGATCAACCGGAGCAGAATCTGGTGCTTCATACGGGATGGGTTTTTTCAGTTTGACGAAAATACCGGCAGGTGCAGCCAGTCCTGCAATCCGGCCATGTGGAATGGCGATGCCGTGACCAATACCCGTTGAGCCTAGCTTTTCTCTTTCAAACAGGCTTCCATAGATAAGAAGACGTGCAACGTGGTAGCGGTTCTCGGCAAGCAGGCCTATCTGTTCGAAAACACGTTTCTTGCTGGTGGCCACCGGGTGGACCAGGATGTTTTCAGGTTGAAGAATTTGTGCAATTCGGTTCATTTTTTTCGAACAGCAACAAGGCTGCACCTTTTACGTTATTCCACCGGCTGGTTTTTTGAATTGACGCGATGCTCATTCACTTTTTCCTTGTGACGGACAATTTTCCTGTCAAGTTTGCTGGCAAGAGAATCAATGGCAGCGTACATATCCGAGTCCTGTGTCTGAACGAATAAATCATTACCACTGATATGAACCGTGGCCTCAGCACGCTGTATCAGTTTTTCTACACTAAGTACAACATTTATGCCAATAACTTGATCGAAATGACGGCTTAACCGGTTAAGCTTGGTTGTTACGTAATCACGAAGTGATGGTGTAATGTCGAGATGGTGGCCAGTAAGGGTAAGATTCATGAGCGGTTCCTTTATCATATTGTCTTGCGCAGGCTGACCGGGGGAATGCCTAGGGCTTCCCGGTACTTGGCGATAGTGCGTCTGGCAACGACGACACCTTGTTGTGCCAGCATTTCTGCTATTCTCCCATCGCTTAAGGGTTTTTTTGGTGTTTCAGAGTTTATGAACTGTTTAATGAGTGCACGGATGGCAGTCGACGAGCAGGCACCCCCTGCATCGGTTGGCACATGGCTGCCAAAAAAATACTTGAGTTCGAATATTCCCCGGGGAGTCAGCATGTATTTCTGTGTGGTGACCCGGGATACGGTGGATTCATGCAGATTCACTTCCTGCGCAATCTCACGCAGCACCAGTGGGCACATTCCAATCTCACCATGTTCGAAAAAATTCTTCTGATGATCCACTATGGCTTGCGATACCTTGAGTATGGTTTCAAACCGTTGCTGGATATTTTTAATGAACCAGCGTGCTTCCTGAAGCTGGTTTGTAAACTGGGCATGATTAGCTTCGCGGTTATGTGAAATCAGGTCGGCGTAGAGTCGATTGATACGTACCCGTGGAATGGCGGCCTGATTGAGTGCGGCCCGCCATTGACCTCTGACTTGGCGGATAATGACATCCGGAATAATGTAGCGGGTATCATTTTGTAAAAAAACTGAGCCCGGTTTTGGATTAAGACCCATGATGATATGCTGCGCATCCTTCAGGGCGCTATCGTCACAATGGAGAACTTTGCGAAGTTTCGCCCAGTCGTGAGCTGCCAATAAATTAAGATGATTTGCTGCAAGGGTCATGGCGAGATCTAAGTTGGCTGTTTCTGAGGGCAGTGAAGCGATTTGCAGGCAAAGACATTCAGAAAGGTTCCTTGCTCCGACACCTGGTGGATCCATATGCTGCAAATGCTTGAGTGCCGTTGAAAGTTCTATGGGATCAACTTCCAGTTCACTAGGCAGGTTTTGTGAAATGTCATCAAGGCTGGTTTCAAGATAGCCCTCATCGTTCAGGTTTTCTATGAGTAATGCAACAAACTGTTGGTCCCGGTCACTGAGATTCATAAGGCTAAGCTGAGAAAAAAGATGTTCAACCAGTGATGAGCCTAATGCTGCTGGTTGATTGAAATCATTATCCTCTTCGTCGGAATCATGGGATCGATGATCGTCTCCCCAAGGTTCATTATCAAATCCCTCATCATCTGGCTGGGAAGCTTCATTTTCTGCAGCCTGATCAGGTTCATCGGATCCGGGCTCAGATGGATCAGGGATTTCGAGCAGAGGATTTTCCTGTAAAAGCTGGTCAATTTCCTGTGAAAGTTCAAGCGTAGACAGTTGCAATAGTCGAATGGACTGTTGCAGCTGTGGTGTTAGAGTTAGATGCTGGGATAGCTTGATCTGTAAACTTTGCTTCATGGGTATCCTGGGTCTGACCGCAAATCTGGGAGCTGGAGTAAACAGTTCGGGTCCAGCGAACCGTAAATACGGCTAGAGACGAAAATGCTCGCCAAGGTACACTTTTCTGACACTTTCATTATAAATGATTTCTTCTGGTTTGCCGCTAGCTAAAACTTCACCTTCATTAATGATATACGCTCGGTGGCAAATTCCTAGGGTTTCCCGCACATTATGATCGGTAATGAGCACCCCGATTCCCTGAGAAGTAAGCAAGCCGATAATTTTCTGTATTTCAAGTACAGCAATGGGGTCGACCCCTGCAAAAGGTTCATCTAACAATACAAATTTTGGGCTGGTGGCAAGAGCACGGGCAATTTCAACGCGCCTTCGTTCTCCACCAGAGAGGCTCATGGCGGAAGCTTCACGTAAACGTGTGATGTGCAATTCTTCAAGTAGTGAGTCGAGACGTCTTTTTATCGTTTCTTTATCCAGATCCTGAAGCTCAAGGATGGCGCGGATATTTTGTTCTACTGTCAGCTTTCTGAAAATCGAAGCTTCCTGGGGAAGATAGGAAAGCCCCATCCGTGCCCTCCGGTAGATGGCAAGGTGGGAAAGTTCGACACCATCGAGCTCAATTGAACCACCATCAGGTGCAACCAGACCAACCATCATGTAGAAACTGGTTGTTTTTCCTGCACCATTGGGTCCGAGCAGTCCAACAACCTCGCCACTGTTGACCATGAGTGAGACATCGCGAACAACCTGCCTTTTGCGATAACGTTTCTGAAGGTTGCTTACAGTTAGGGTGCTCATTGCCCACCCTGGCCTGCATGGGATTTAGCCTGTGGCTGAAAGATGGCATGCACCCTACCACCTGAGCCTCCGCCATTTACCTTGAAGATTGTGCTTCCGATGTTATAGGTTATCGTATTTCCTTCTATCAAATCCTTGTTTCTCGTCAATCTTGCATCGCCTATTAACTCAAGAACGCGGCTTTCCGTATTATATCTGGCTTCTTGGGCCTGCCCTTTCAGCATTCCCTGGTTGTTGTCGAGCAATTCATGAAATGTGACAGGATTGCCATAGGCAATAGCCGTACGGACTTTCCCGTTTTGCGTAATGACCAGGCGGTCGGCCTTGATCTGCATGGTACCCTGGTTCAATACAACATGGCCTTCATAGGTGCTAATTTTTTGAATGTCGTTTACGGTAAGCTTATCAGCGTCAAGAGTCATGGGCTTGTTGCGATCGGCTAATTCTGCCTGGGCGCTGACAGGCAGAGATAAAGGATATATGGCTAAGCTTGCCACAATGATTTTCAGGATGAGTCTGCGGAAATCCATGGAAATATCCATTATCAGTGATAGGTAGCCTGCACATGCGAAAGCAGATGTGCAATTCGTGTTCGCGTATTGATGTTCATGCCTCCAGCAGTAATGACTGCACCCTGTCCTTTAATTTGAACGGGCTTGCTGGTATCAGCATAGCTCCTGTTCGGGTCGATATGCAGAAAATCCGTACTGGCCTCCCAGTTTTTTTGAGGATCCTTGTATTTCGCTTTGAGAAGGACATGGCTCATAAAATATACTTGCCGGGTATTGTGTACTAGTTTGCCACGATCTGCTGTAATAATCATGGTTGGTTTGGTTTTTTCGAGCTGCATGAAATTTGGCGAGGTTAGCCACACAGTGTCATCATCTGGGTAATGAATCATATTTTGAGCAGACAGGATAGACTGAGGAGCGCCATCCGGGCCGTAAGCGGTTGCATGAAGCCCATCGACAACAAAATCAACGGAATGGCCATGAGAAACGGGATGAAAATTAGGGAGTTTTATCGCGTAATTAAGCCAGAAGGTTGAAAGGGCAAGCAAAAAGGCAAGTCCCAGAGTCATCCATGATGCGGATCTGTCCTTCATGAGAAATAAGGGGCAAGAAGATCATCAAGCTTGCCCTGGGCCATGAGAATAAGCTCGCATGCCTCGCGTACAGCTCCGTGCCCTCCTTGTGCCTGGGTGACGTAATGGGCCTGTTCACGCACGATGGCCGGTGCGTTGGGCACGGAAAGGGCGAGACCTACACGGCGTAAAACGGGGATATCCATTACATCATCACCCATATAGGCGATGTCATCGGCGGGCAAGCCAAGTTTGTCACGCAAGGCCTGAAGAACAAGGAGTTTGTCTGATACCCCCTGAAAGATAAAATCGAATCCCAGATCGTGCGCCCGTTTGTCTACCGCATCGGAGGTACGCCCGGAAATGATTGCGAGATAGACCCCCCCTGCTTTAAGGAGTTTGAGGCCGTGTCCATCAAGGGCATTGAAAATTTTAATTTCAGCCCCCGACTCCGTAAATAACAGGCTGGCATCAGTCATGACCCCATCAACATCGAATATGGCAAGCTTAATGGTACCCGCACGAATCTCAAGAGACGGCATTATCGCTCCTAAACAACGCCAGCCCGCATGAGGTCATGCATGTTGAGGGCGCCGATAAGATGGTTTTGGTTATCAGTGACCAGAAGGGCGTTGATACGTTTGTCTTCCATCAATGCCACAGCAGCAGCAGCCAGTTCATGACTTCTGATGGTTTTTGGGGAACAGATCATGACTTCTCCGATGGTCATCACCCGTATATCTTCTTCCCTGTCGAGGGTGCGCCTTAAGTCACCATCTGTATAGATGCCTTCAAGAACCCCATCAGCTCGGGTTATGGCCGTAAGCCCCAGCCCTTTCCGGGACATTTCGACCAGGGCATCCTTAAGAGGTGCCGAATTCAGCACTTGAGGAAGGGCGGATCCGGTTCGCATTATGTCGCTGACGCGAATCAATAACCGTCGCCCAAGACTGCCACCAGGATGGGTGCGGGCAAAATCTTCAGCATCAAAGCCACGCAAATCGAGTAAAGCCAAGGCCATGGCGTCACCGAGTGCCAACGCGGCTGTAGTGCTTGCTGTTGGAGCAAGACCAAGAGGGCAGGCCTCTTTTTCAACTCTTACATGAAGATGAACATCCGCTTCATGGGCCAGTGTAGAGTTCGGGTTACCAGTTAGTGCAATAAGAGGGCTTCCGTGACGCTTGAGCAAGGGGACAATGGTCAGTAACTCATGGCTTTCACCGGAATGGGAAAGTGCGAACATCACATCCTGCCGGGTCATCATGCCAAGATCGCCATGAGTGGCTTCAGCGGGGTGCATGAAGAAGGCTGGTGTTCCGGTTGAAGAGAGAGTGGCGGCTATTTTTCGGGCAATATGGCCGGATTTACCTATCCCGCTTACGACGACGCGGCCATGGGTTCGCATAAGCAGGTTCACGGCCTTGGCAAAGGCATTATCAAGCCAGTCGGCCTGCATCCTGACGGCATCGGCTTCGATGTGCAGCACCTGGCGTGCAAGATCAAGTACGCGCTTTGTCTCATCATCGCTAAGATGCTCATCTGGGTTAGCAGCCTGTAGGGTATCAGTCATCGAACAGCGGGTTGCCTTGGGTAGAATAATCCCTGACATTATAACGAAGATAAGAGGGCTTGACACCTAACTTAGGGATAGTGTTGCATTTGGGGTCATGAATTTGTTTTCCACACTTGGAGCTGTTATCAGGGTAGTAGCCAATTGCCCCTTAATCAAGTTAGAATGCGCTATTCAAATTTCTTCTTGTTGTTATATTATTCCCCTATCCGCCATGTCAATCGATAAGCTGGTTGAAATAACCGATTTGAATTTTTCTTACAGTTCTCGACCAGTCTTGAGAGGGGTGAATCTTTCCGTTTCAAAAGGAAGCATTGTGGCCATCATGGGGGGGAGCGGCTGTGGCAAGACAACCCTTTTACGCCTTATAGGTGGTATGATTCGGGCCAGTTCAGGCGTTGTCCGTGTTGATGGTGAGGAAATTCGAGGCCTTCGGCGGGAACAGCTTTATGAGATGAGACGGCGCATGGGAATGTTGTTTCAGTTTGGGGCCCTTTTTACTGATTTGTCTGTTTTTGAGAATGTAGCGTTTCCCATGCGCGAGCATACCGATCTACCAGAAGCAATGATTGCTGATCTGGTGTTGATGAAGTTGAATGCAGTAGGCTTGAGAGGAGCAGCCCGTCTCATGCCTTCCGAGTTGTCAGGCGGGATGAGTCGCAGGGTCGCACTTGCACGGGCGATTGCCCTTGATCCTATGCTTATGATGTATGATGAGCCTTTTACCGGGCTGGATCCTATTTCGTTGGGCATTATCGGAAAATTAATCCGCGATCTCAATGACGCTTTAGGCACGACCTCAATACTGGTTACCCATGACATTCATGAGTCCTTGAGAATTGTGGATTATGTTTACTTCATTTCCGAGGGACAGGTAGTGGCCGAAGGAACTCCAGATGAGGTTCGTCATTCAACATCCCCTTTTGTTGAGCAGTTTATCAACGGGCGTCCTGATGGACCGGTACCCTTTCATTATCCGGCCCCATCTTTCGAGGAAGATTTGAGACTTGAGGCAGTCAGGTCATGATGAGCAAATTATTCAGTCCGGTTCGGAAACTGGGCCATGCCATCATTGATGCCGTTTTGAGACTTGGATTTGCGGCGCGTTTTTTTGTTGCCGTGATTATGGCTTCTGGAACCAGTTTTCGCAGATTTTCTCTGGTAATAAGGGAAATCTACATTGAAGGGTTCATGTCCCTTATCATTATCAGTGTATCCGGCTTGTTCGTGGGAATGGTTTTGGGGCTGCAAGGATATAATACCTTGCAGCGATTTGGTTCTGAATCAGCCTTGGGTGTTCTCGTTGCCCTTTCACTTCTTCGGGAACTTGGGCCGGTTGTTGCTGCCCTGCTTTTTGCAAGCAGGGCAGGTACGGCGATGACGGCTGAGATCGGATTAATGAAATCCACTGAACAGCTGGTTGCAATGGATATGATGGCGGTTAACCCACTTTCACGGGTTATTGCCCCAAAGTTCTGGGCAGGAGTCATATCCATGCCTCTTCTTGCAGCAATATTCAGTGCAGTTGGAATATTTGGCGGGTATTTGATTGGCGTACGGTTTATTGGTGTTGATGCAGGTACTTTCTGGTCCCAGATGCAGGCTCAAGTAGATGTGCGAACGGATGTCCTTTATGGGGTATATAAAAGTTTCGTGTTTGGCATTGTAGTAACGGTTATTGCCCTGTTTGAAGGTTTTGACGCCCCTCCTACGGCCGAGGGTGTTTCGCGGGCGACAACCAGAACCGTTGTGATATCGAGTCTTGCCATACTGGTGCTGGATTTTGTATTGACTGCGTTCATGCTTGGGGGGAATTGAATGGAACGCTCCACATATGATTTGTGGGTAGGGATCTTTGTCGCTGCGGGACTGGCGGCTTTGCTTGTTCTGGCTTTTAAGGCCGGGAATCTGGGGGCATCTGATATTGGGCCTGGATATACTATCAAGGCAAATTTTGACGATGTCGGGGGACTTAAGGTTCGCGCACCAGTCAAGGCTTCCGGGGTGGTTGTTGGACGGGTAACTGAGATCCGTTTTGATCCAGTACGTTATCAGGCCCTGGTAACCATGAAAATCAATGATGCATATCGTTTTCCGATGGATACAACGGCTTCAATCCTGACTTCAGGGTTGCTGGGTGATCAGTATATCGGACTGGATGCCGGCGGTGATTCAGTCATGCTGAAGGATGGGGATACCATCCGGCTGACCCAGTCAGCGGTGGTCCTTGAAAAACTCATTGGACAATTCCTGTTCAACAAGGCGGGTGAAGGTGGCAAGACTTCTGCAGGTTTGCCATCAACGGCAAAAGCGGGGGGAAGCTAGCAAGGTTGAGTAAGGAGCGATTTGAATACCAGCTACATCTGGACCAGAAAGATCAACCGGGCACGGAGGGATGGTAGCTGCAGATATTGAATTCAGGCTAAAGCGTTGGGTTTATGATACGGTGAGGAGGTTGCACTGGTCGTAAATCCGGCAGTTTAACCTGTTGCACTTAGCGGTTATAATGTTGATGAACGCCATCTTGTGTTTACGACTTATACGGTTTGACGGCGGGATATGGATGAGGATGGGATGATGAAGAAATTTTTCGCGATACTGGTTCTTTTTTCTCTGTTTAGTGCCATTTCATATGCCAATGAACTTCCCCCAGATCAGCTGACACGGAATACTGCTAATCAAGTGCTGTCCATTTTACGTGAAAATCACGGTATTACGCATAATGATACTCAAATCCAGCATCTGGTTGATGAAAAGGTGCTGCCTTATTTTGATTTTCGGCGGATGACCCGGCTTGCAATGGGCCGTAACTGGAGACGTGCGACCCCAGCCCAGCAGGAAGAACTTGTTAGCCAGTTCCGTAAGCTGCTTGTCCGTACTTATTCGTCAGCCCTGAAGTCATACAGAAATCAAACGATAACTTATTTACCTTTCCACATGGCTCCAGGAGACACAGATGCACTGGTCAAGACGCAAATCAACCAGCCTGGCCAGCAGCCAGTGCCAGTGGATTACAGTCTTGAAAAAACTGGCCAGGGCTGGAAAGTCTATGATATTGCCGTAGACGGGGTGAGCCTTGTGACTAACTATCGCTCGTCATTCAACATGGAAATACAGCGTAATGGTGTAGAAGGTCTTATCACGGCGCTTACAAAAAAGAACCAGGCCAGTTGATGAATTCAACCCCCTGCTATGCCCCTAAGGGCCGATTGACCTTTGATACTGTGTTGGAAATCAGGCAGGCCGGTGAAAATGCCATGATGAATTTGCCCATATGTTTTGATTTTAATGAAGTGACTCAGGTCGATTCTGCAGCCATTTCGCTGCTTCTGGACTGGAACCGTACTGCCAGGAAAAAGGGTGTAAAGCTGACTTTCACCCACATCCCGGATCACCTGCTTGACCTTGCAGGACTTTATGGCCTGCGTGATTTAATCATCCCTTCCCAGGCATGACACCAGCCATTGAGATTACCGGCCTGAAAAAACGGTTCGGTTCCCTTCAGGCCTTGTCCGGGATAGATTTGACTATCGAGCGGGGAGAATTTTTTGGTTTGCTGGGCCCAAATGGTGCAGGCAAGTCAACATTAATCAACCTGCTTGCCGGTTTGCTTCGTCCAGACCATGGCTTTTTGCGTATTCTGGGTCATGATGTTGTAAGGCAGTACCGTTCAGCACGTTTGTCATTAGGCGTGGTTCCCCAGGAAATTGTCTATGATCCATTCTTTACAGTTCGTGAAACCTTGCTTATCCAATCCGGTTATTATGGGTTAAGACGCAATCATCACTGGATTAATACCCTGCTCGAGCGCCTAGATCTGACTGATAAGGCTGACGTGAATATGCGCGCCTTGTCTGGTGGCATGAAGAGACGGGTCCTGGTTGCCCAGGCCCTGGTGCACCGACCCGAAGTAATCGTTCTGGATGAACCTACTGCAGGCGTGGATGTGGAACTGCGACAAACGTTGTGGGCTTTCATTCAAAGTCTTAACAGCCAGGGCCATACCATTGTTCTGACCACACATTATCTGGAAGAGGCGCAGGAGTTTTGCCAGAGGATTGCGATGCTCAAGCAGGGGCAGATTGTGGCCTTGGATACGACCAAGAGCCTGCTTGCAAGTTTTGAGCATCGTGAGCTCAAGGTGACCCTGAATTCGTTCGAGTTACCTGACGCGCTGCGTCCGATGCTAAGACAAAGTATTGGAGCCACCCATATCCTGGATTTACCCTCCCTTGCTGGTCTTGAGGAAATCCTTGCCATAATCCGTCAATCTGGGGCACTGATTGAAGATTTATCCTTGAGTGAACCCGATCTTGAAGATATTTTCGTGTCGATCATGAATGAGCAGGTGCTTGAATGACAGGGTTTTTAACGCTGCTCTACAAGGAGCTGCTGCGGTTCTGGAAAGTTAGTTTTCAGACCGTGCTTGCGCCTGTGCTGACAGCACTCCTGTACCTGCTTATTTTTTCTTACGTTCTTTCCAGACGGGTTGAAGTTTATCCAGGGGTATCCTATACAGCTTTTCTCATACCGGGCCTGGTCATGATGAGCATGCTGCAAAATGCATTTGCAAACAGCTCTTCAAGTCTTATTCAGTCAAAGGTGACAGGTAATATTGTTTTTGTTCTTCTTCCTCCCCTTTCGGCGGGGGAATTTTTCGGCGCTTATCTGGTTGCGTCAATTGTTCGTGGCTTCTCTGTGGGTCTGGGCGTACTGCTCGTGGCGCAATTCTATGCCAGCACACCTCCCATTCATATCATCTGGGCGCTGCTGTTCGGATTTTTCGGATGTGGGATACTGGGTTGCTTGGGTATCATTGCAGGGATCTGGGCGGAAAAATTTGATCAGCTCGCTGCGTTCCAGAATTTTATCGTTGTTCCGCTTTCGTTCCTGAGTGGGGTTTTTTATTCCATCCATGCCCTGCCTCCGTTCTGGCGTGAGATGTCGCACTTTAATCCATTCTTCTATATGATCGATGGATTCCGGTATGGTTTTTTTGGATTGTCAGATGTAGCTCCACAGTTGAGCCTGATTATTGTTGCGGCGAGTTTTGCAGGTCTCTCGGCATTGACTATAGGACTGATACATCGTGGCTACAAGCTTCGTGGCTAGGGGAAATAGATGGTAACTGCACAGGATATACATCGTTATATTGAAGAACAGCTTCCTTGTACTTTTATTGAGGTTCGAGGTGAGGATGGACAGCATTTTGAAGCGGTTATTGTCAGCGAACGCTTCAGGGGTTTATCCATGATCGCACAGCACCAGATGGTGTATAAGGCTCTGGGTGAGCGTATGAAGGCTGAAATCCATGCGCTGTCGATGCAGACTTTTACACCTGAGGTCTGGGCTTTGCGGCAATCGCATAATTGAGGCAGGTTCTGTAAAATCGTCCGTCGTTATGATTCGGCTGCGTCCGGAGTCAAGAGTGGGGTTTGAATGGATAAGTTCAGGATTCAAGGCGGCGTTACCCTTGAAGGTAAAGTGCGAATTTCAGGTGCAAAGAATGCGGCCTTGCCCATTCTTTGTGCGGCCTTGCTGACCCCTGAAATGATAAGCCTCAAGAATGTGCCAGCCTTGAGGGATATTGCTACGACCCTGCATCTGCTGAAGCAGATGGGAGTAGAAATTTCTCAGGATGGTGAGGCGGTTGAATTGACAGCGTCGCGTGTGCATGATCGCGTCGCTCCATACGAACTGGTCAAGACCATGCGGGCCTCCATTCTTGTGCTTGGACCCCTGGTTGCCCGTTTTGGAGAAGCCAGGGTTTCCCTGCCAGGTGGATGTGCAATCGGTACCCGTCCGGTTGACCTGCATCTTAAGGGGCTTCAACTGATGGGGGCGAGGATTAACATTGAACACGGTGATATCCATGCCCGTGCAGACAGGCTTACGGGAGCCAGGATTTTCATGGATCTGGTTTCAGTAACTGGAACCGAAAACCTGATGATGGCCGCAACGCTTGCACACGGCACAACCGTTATTGAAAATGCGGCCCGTGAACCGGAAATTGTTGATCTGGCAAAGATTCTGACTGAAATGGGTGCCGACATAGAAGGCGCAGGAACAGATGTGGTTACAATTCATGGCGTGAACTCGTTACACGGTGCGGCACATTCGATTATGGCTGATCGCATTGAAACAGGAACTTTTCTTACGGCTGTTGCGGCAACGGGTGGAAAAGCTCTGCTAACCCATACGCAGGGTGGACTTTTGGATGCAGTCCTTGATAAGCTTGAAGAAGCTGGGGCCATGCTGACACAGCATGAAGATACGATAGAAATAATTCAGAACGGGCGACCGAAGGCAGTAAATGTCCGTACTGCGCCTTATCCTGCTTTTCCTACTGACATGCAGGCTCAGTTCATGGCGATGAATGCGGTGGCAAGAGGATCGGCTATGGTGACAGAAACCATATTTGAAAACCGGTTCATGCATGTTCAGGAACTGCGCCGACTGGGAGCAAGGATTGATATTGAAGGGAATACTGCCATGGTACACGGTTCTGAAACGCTCCAAGGCGCTACACTCATGGCGACTGATTTACGTGCATCAGCCAGTTTGGTTATGGCGGCACTGGTGGCAACTGGTGAGAGTATTATTGAACGGATCTATCATATTGATCGTGGATATGAAGGTATTGAACATAAATTTGCCGGTCTTGGCGCTAAAATTGAGCGCGTTGCCGGCTAGGGTGGAATAAACTTGTCCGAATCATTGACCATTGCCTTATCCAAGGGGCGAATCTTTGAAGAAACCATGCCACTACTGGCGGTAGCCGGTATTACTCCGCTAGAAAACCCAGAGCATTCTCGAAAACTGGTGATCAAGACAAACCGGCCGGAAATCCGGTTCATTATTGTGCGGGCATCTGATGTGCCAACCTACGTACAGCATGGTGCGGCTGATTTTGGCATTGCAGGCCTTGATGTATTGATTGAACACGGTGGTGAGGGCCTTTATCAGCCGCTCGATCTGAATATTGCACGTTGTCGCATGATGGTGGCTGCCTTGGAAAGCTTTGATTATGCTTTTGCCGTACGGGTTGGTGCACGGCTAAGGGTGGCAACCAAATATGTACAGATCGCACGGGAGCATTTCGCTGCCAAGCGGATGCATGTTGACCTTATTAAACTATATGGTTCCATGGAGCTTGCACCGATTGTTGGTCTGGCCGATGTTATTGTTGATCTGGTTTCTACCGGCAATACCTTAAAGGCGAATCATTTGGTTCCTGTTGAGCAGATTATGGATGTGAGCTCAAGGCTGGTTGTTAATCAGGCTGCTTTTAAATTAAAGCGGTCCGAAATGATGCCAGTCATGGATATTTTCCGTTCAGCCTGCAGAATGACAGATCGTCAGGAAGGGAAGATTTAAAAAGCATGAAGGAAATTATTTCAAGACTGGATAGCAAAGCGGCAGATTTTGATACCCGCCTACAGGAATTGCTGGCTTTTGATCGGGGCCAGGATGCACAGATTACAAGGACTGTAAGTGGCATTCTGGATAATGTCCGTGAACGGGGGGATGAAGCGGTACTGGAGTATACCCGAAATTTTGATCATCTTGATGCTGCAAGTGCTGCAAGTCTTGAACTGCCAAAATCGCGTCTTGACGAAGCCCTTTCCGGGTTGCCTGCTGATCAGCGTAAGGCACTGCTTGATGCTGAAGCACGGATACGGCGTTACCATGAACGTCAGGTTTCATCTTCCTGGAGTTATGAGGAAGCTGATGGAACGGTGTTGGGTCAACAGGTTACCGCTTTGGATCGGGTTGGCCTTTATGTTCCTGGTGGCAAGGCGGCTTACCCTTCTTCAGTGCTCATGAATGCAGTGCCTGCGAAAGTGGCTGGAGTGCGGGAATTGGTCATGACCGTGCCGACTCCTGGAGGAATGCAGAATGAACTGGTTCTTGCAGCTGCGGCAGCAGCTGGCATCAGTCGGGTATTCACTATTGGTGGTGCCCAGGCAATTGGAGCCCTGGCATACGGGACTCAAACCATTCCCAGGGTCGACAAGATAGTAGGTCCAGGGAATGCTTATGTGGCTGCCGCCAAGCGGCAGGTTTTTGGCGTCGTGGGTATTGACATGATTGCCGGACCTTCAGAGATCCTGATCATTTGTGATGGCAGAACCCCGGCAGAGTGGATTGCCATGGATCTGTTTTCTCAGGCTGAACATGATGAAATGGCCCAGGCAATCCTGCTTTGCCCTGATGCCATATTTCTGGATAAAGTCGCTTCGGAAATTGAAAGACTCTTGCCCCAGATGCCAAGACGAGCAGTGATAGAAGCTTCGCTTTCTGGTCGAGGGGCACTGATTGAAGTCCGTAGCCTTGAAGAGGCCTGTATTCTGGCAAACAGGATTGCTCCAGAACATCTGGAGCTTTCCGTTTCGGATCCGGCGGTTTATGCCGGTCAGGTACGGCATGCGGGTGCAATTTTCCTGGGTCGGTATACTCCTGAGGCATTGGGCGATTACTGTGCCGGTCCTAATCATGTATTGCCGACTTCGGGTACTGCCCGGTTTTCTTCGCCTCTGGGAGTGTATGATTTTCAGAAACGTACAAGCCTGATTCATGTTTCTGCCAAAGCGGTAGGGGGTCTGGCTGAAATCGCCGCAGTACTGGCTGATGGTGAGGGGCTTTATGCTCATGCCGCTTCTGCCAGGCTACGCATGCAGCGAGTACCTGATGAGACCTGAGTCGGTCATCCGGCCTGAAATCCGCGCCCTTTCGGCCTATCATGTAGCTGACGCGAAGGGGTTTATCAAACTGGATGCAATGGAAAATCCATGGCCGCTTCCTGATGCTGTAGCCATGGAAATAGCTGAGGCGTGTGCGCATGTCCAGGTAAACCGGTACCCTGATTCCGAGGCGAGTGAACTAGCTGCCCGGATACGCCAGGTTATGTCAATACCTCAACATGCCGGACTGCTTCTAGGCAATGGCTCGGATGAGTTGATCCAGATGCTGGCAATGGCTTGTGCCAAGCCTGGCGCGGCTATTCTTGGTGTTGAGCCTTCTTTTGTCATGTACCGGATGATTTCGGTTTTTTGCAATATGCGCTATGTCGGTGTTCCCCTGGAAGAGGATTTCTCTTTAAATGAGGTTTCCATGCTTGAAACGATGGAAAAGGAACAGCCTTCCCTTGTTTTCATTGCTTTTCCTAACAACCCAACCGGAAACCTGTTTGAGCCTGGATTGTTGAAGCGCATTATTGCAGCCGCACCAGGCCTGGTGGTGATTGATGAAGCTTATTATCCTTTTGCGGGTACGACGGCGATGGACTGGTTGGACGAGTTTGATAATCTTCTCGTCATGCGTACCGTATCAAAACTTGGACTTGCAGGACTTCGCCTGGGCTATCTCACAGGCCCGGTTGCGGTTATTTCCGAGATAAACAAGGTACGGCTGCCATATAATATCAATGCGCTAACCCAGGTTGCTGGCCAGATAGCCCTTGCGCATCACGCAGTTTTTGATGCCCAGGCCAGAGAAATCTGCTCCATGCGTGAATCGATGTTTTCAGATTTGGCTTCCATGGAAGAACTGGAAGCATATCCTAGCCAGGCAAATTTTATCCTCATACGTCATGAGCATGCTTCGGATATTTTTGATGGATTAAAAAAAAGAGGGGTGCTGGTAAAAAATCTTGATGGCGCCCATCCAATGCTTACTGGATGTTTACGTATCACGGTTGGGCAACAGAATGAAAATTTGATATTGATTAGACACTTGAAAGAACTGATACATTTGTGACAGCATGGGTGGGTATGGCATCAATAAAGGTGGAAGAAATGCGAGAAGCGAAAGTAGAACGAAAAACATTGGAAACTACCATTTCAGCAGCAATTGTGCTGGATGGGACCGGGACATCAACACTGGATACCGGTGTTCCTTTTCTTGATCACATGATTGATCAGGTAGCACGCCATGGGCTCATGGATCTTGCTGTCATGGCAAAAGGGGATCTGCATATTGATGCCCATCATACTGTCGAGGACATTGGGATCACGTTTGGGCAGGCCTTTTTCAAGGCTATCGGGGATAAGGCAGGTATTAATCGTTACGGATATGCCTATGTTCCCCTGGATGAAGCTTTGTCCCGTGCCGTGGTGGACTTGTCTGGTCGTCCCGGACTTGTTTTCAATGTTGAATTTACCCGCGCCCGCATTGGCGTTTTTGATGTGGATCTGGTTCATGAATTTTTTCAGGGGTTTGTTAATCATGCCATGCTGACATTGCATCTAGATAATTTGCGAGGCCAGAATGCTCACCATCAGTGTGAAACCTTGTTTAAGGCTTTTGGCCGAGCCATGAGAATGGCAATTTCCCTGGATTCGCGCCTCAGTGGCAGTTTACCTTCAACCAAGGGAGTGCTCTGAAGGGGCGCGGATACCGAAAATGATGGATATAGCGATTGTAGACTATGGCATGGGTAATCTGCGTTCGGTAGCGAAGGCTTTCGAGAAAGTGGCTCCAGACAGCAGGATTCTTGTCACAGGAAACGCTGAGGAATTGCTGGATGCAGATCGGGTTGTCTTTCCTGGTGTTGGAGCATTGGGAGACGCAATGCGGGAATTGGAGTCACGCAATCTGATTGGAGCTTTGCGAGAGGTTGCTCAGACACGACCTTTTCTAGGTATCTGCCTAGGTCTTCAGATGCTTTTTGAATTTTCAGAGGAAGGAAAGGCCAAGGGGCTGGGCCTTTTTCCAGGCCAGGTCCGCCGGTTTGCCGATGGCATGCTGGATGCGGCAGGGTTAAGGCTTAAGGTGCCACATATGGGCTGGAATGAGGTGCATCAGTTAAAACCCCATTTCCTATGGCAGGGTATCGCCGACGAGAGCCGTTTTTATTTTGTGCACAGTTATTATGTAGAGACTACACAAAATGATCTTGTCGCAGCTACAACCTGCTATCCTCATCCATTTGTTAGTGCTATTGCATTCAGGAATCTTTTCGCCGTACAGTTTCATCCAGAAAAAAGCCAGGCTGCAGGTCTTAGGTTATTACGGAATTTTGTTCTCTGGAATGGCACGGCGGGCTAGTTTTTTTATCGATGACATTTGACAACTTATGCTAATCATACCCGCAATTGATTTGAAAGACGGGCTTTGTGTCCGACTGAGACAGGGCCTTATGAATGAGGAAACGGTTTTTTCAGATTCGCCTGCCGAAGTCGCCAATACGTGGCTTAAAGCTGGGGCGAGAAGACTGCATCTTGTGGATCTTAATGGAGCTTTTGTGGGTAAACCCATTAATGAAAGTGTTATTCGGGCTATCCTTGATGAGGTTGCTGGAGAAATTCCCGTTCAGCTTGGAGGAGGAATACGCGACCTGGATACCATAGAACGCTATTTGGATGATGGTGTGGATCAGGTGATTCTTGGTACGGCTGCCGTGAAGAACCCCGGTTTTTTGCATGATGCCTGCAACGCTTTCCCAGGCCATGTGATGGTTGGTCTTGATGCCAGGGATGGGCTTGTGGCGGTGGATGGCTGGTCTAAGCTCACCGGACATGATGTAGTTGATCTTGCATGTAAATTTCAGGATTATGGGGTTGAAGCAATCATCTATACTGATATAGGACGTGATGGCATGCTGGCTGGTGTCAATATTGATGCAACGATGAGGCTGGCCCAGTCCCTGACCATACCTGTCATCGCAAGTGGAGGGGTCACCAACCTTGAGGATATTAAGAAGCTGTGTGCTATTTCCAAGGAAGGGGTCATGGGAGTCATTACTGGCCGGGCCATTTACGAAGGCTCGCTTGATTTTGTCGAGGCACAGAAACTTGCGGACAGGCTGGACGATTAAATTATGGCTTTAGCACGTCGGATTATTCCCTGTCTTGATGTGACAGGTGGGCGGGTTGTTAAAGGGGTTAATTTTGTTGGGTTAAAGGATGCGGGAGACCCAGTCGAGATTGCCAGGCAATATGATGAACAGGGCGCAGATGAGCTTGCTTTTCTCGATATAACGGCAACTTCTGACAACAGGGGGCTCATCCTGGATATGATTGAGGCTGTAGCCTCACAGGTATTTATTCCTTTAATGGTGGGAGGAGGAGTAAGAAGCATTGAGGATATCAGACGTCTTTTGAATGCTGGGGCTGATAAGGTGGGCATCAATTCAGCAGCAGTTGCACGGCCCGAATTTGTTAATGCGGCGGCAAACCGTTTTGGTTCACAATGTATTGTTGTCGCGATTGATGCACTGGCAGTAGATTCAGGAAATACCTGCTGGGAGGTCGTAACCCATGGTGGACGTCATCGAACAGGGATTGATGCGGTTGAGTGGGCTGCAAGAATGGTTTTGCTAGGAGCTGGCGAGATTCTGCTCACAAGCATAGATCGTGATGGAACGAAACAGGGCTTTAATCTTGCCTTGACCCGTGCGGTGGCTGATAGTGTGAATGTGCCGGTAATAGCCAGTGGAGGAGTTGGAACACTTGATCATCTTCTCGCGGGGATTGTTGAGGGGCATGCTGATGCCGTGCTGGCAGCAAGTATTTTTCATTATGGAGAATATACTGTGGGTCAGGTCAAGGAATATTTGGCGAGTCACGGGGTGACCGTACGTGGAGTATGATTATGGAAGCGGACAACTGGCTTAACCGGATAAATTGGGCTCATGACGGGCTGGTACCTGCAATTGTCCAGGATGCAGGTAGTGGGCGTGTCCTTATGGTAGCCTGGATGAATCGCGAATCGTTAAAGTTAACAGTTTCTACTGGGCAGGCTGTATATTGGTCCCGCTCACGGAAGAAACTCTGGCACAAGGGCGAAGAAAGCGGCCACGTACAGAAGGTCCATGAAATCCGCCTTGATTGTGATGAGGATGTCCTTCTCCTTACTGTTGAGCAGGTTGGAGATATTGCGTGTCATACCGGTCGGGCTTCCTGTTTTTTCAACAGGCTTGAAAATGGGCGTTGGCAAGTTGTCGATCCGGTTCTAAAGGATCCCCGGGAGATTTATTCATGAAGGATATCCTGAATACGCTTGCACAGACTATTGAAGCACGTAAAGGAGCCGATCCCGAATCCTCTTATGTTGCCAGGCTCCTGGGTCAGGGTGATGAAGCAGTTCTGAAAAAAATCATGGAAGAGGCGACCGAGGTTGTCATGGCCGTGAAAGATGGGGATAATCAGCACCTGGTATATGAATTGGCTGATCTGTGGTTTCACTGTCTAGTGCTTCTCGGTGCGCACGGTCTTCATCCCGATGACATATTGGCTGAATTGACACGCCGGGAAGGGATCTCCGGGGTGGTCGAGAAAGCATCCCGCAATTACGTCAGCTGACGCAATCAAGGAAAATTCATGGACTGTATTTTCTGCCGTATCGTTGATGGAGATCTGCCTTCACGTAGAGTATATGAGGATGAAGATTTTCTTGCATTTCATGATATTCGCCCGATTGCCCCGGTGCATGTGCTCATTATTCCCAAGCGTCATGTCGAAAGTCTTCTGGATATCAGTGCGACAGATGAATTGATGCTGGGTAAGCTATTGGTGCTTGCCCCAAAAATTGCCGTGTCTGTCGGGCTTGACACGGGTTTTCGTAGCCTTATCAATACAGGTCATGGTGGAGGTCAGGAAGTGTTCCATCTTCATCTGCATGTTTTTGGTGGGGATGGTTCTTACCGGACGCCGATTTGAGGAGGTTTAGATGGGATTGGACAGCATCTGGCACTGGCTGGTTGTTCTCGTAATCGTTTTGCTGGTTTTCGGGACAAAAAAATTGCGAAATGCTGGCGGGGATCTGGGGCATGCCGTCCGCAATTTCAAGGAGGCGATGCATGAGGGAAACAAGGATTCCAAGGATGCAAAGCTTGATTTACCTTCTTCAGGCCCGGACAAGAACAAGGGTGATTCTGGAGATGAAGCCTGATTTGTCCTGTTGTTCCAGATTGAACCGGTGAAATGTCATGTTTGATATGGGCTTTTCTGAAATCCTGCTTATTGCCTTGGTGGCGTTGGTTGTTATTGGACCGGAAAAGTTACCTAAAGTCGCACGAACCTTAGGCTATATGCTTGGGCGTGTTCAGCGGTATATGGCGGATGTCAAGGCAGATATCGGCCGGGAAATGGAACTGGACGAATTGCGCAGGATGCGGGAAGAGTTTGAGATGCGGGCTTCGGCCTTTGAAATGGAAATGAGGCAGAAACTGGCTGCTCCAGCTTTAGGTGAGCAGCAAGAACAGCAGAATGAAATCGTTCCTGGCTCCTCAGCCCAGTTGAGCTTCGACTTTACCTCATCCACCGCCAGCCAGCCGGTTAAAGAGATCCATCAGCATGAGCAGTGAATCGTTTCTGTCCCATCTGCTTGAATTGCGCAGCAGATTACTTCGCTCCTCCATCGCCTTCATTGTTGTTTTTGTCTGCCTTTTTCCTTTTGCAAGAAAACTGTACCGTTTTCTTGCTTTGCCGATGATAAGGCAGCTTCCTCATGGTTCAGAAATGATTGCCACTGAAGTAACCACGCCTTTTTTTGTACCGATCAAGGTAGCAATGCTGGCTTCAGTGGTTGTCTCCCTGCCTTACATACTCTATCAGCTATGGGCGTTTGTGGCACCCGGTCTGTATACACATGAAAAACGTCTTATTGGTCCCCTGGTTATAGCCAGTACGGTCCTGTTTTACTGTGGCATGACTTTTGCCTATTTTGCAGTTTTTCCAGTGGTTTTCCATTTTCTGGCCAACGCTGCTCCTGCAGGTGTTGCTGTTATGACAGATATCAGCAAGTATTTCGATTTTGTTACGACGATGTTTCTGGCTTTCGGGGTGACTTTTGAAGTTCCGATAATTATTGTTGTGCTGGTCCGTACCGGGCTTGTCAGCGTTACAAAATTGCGCCAGTCACGCCCTTATGCCATTGTAGGCGCTTTTGTGATCGGGGCAATTTTTACCCCGCCGGATGTTCTCTCGCAAAGTATGCTCGCCATTCCCTTGTGGCTGCTGTTTGAACTGGGTATTATTGCAGCATCGATATTCTCAAGCCCGCAAGAAACAGAAGCGGTGCAAGGAGAACTTCCGCTGGATGACAATCAGTAATTCTGGCGATTGATTTTTGGTCTGGTGCCTACCACAACAGCGTAGCTGTGCGGCTGGCTTGCCCGGATGATCCCGATGATGGCTGTTTTTCCGGGTTTGAGTGCCGCAATCAGGTTGAGCATGGTTGAGGAATCGGAAACGGGTTGGCCGTTGATGGTGGAAAGTATGTCTCCTGGCCGGATCCCGGCCTTTTCTGCCGGGCTTCCACGCTTGATGGCTGCAATAAGCGCTCCACTTGTTGAGTGTCGGCTGAAGGAATCTGCGAGTTCCGGTGTCATATCCTGAACCTCGACACCAATCCAGCCACGTATTACATGGCCGTGCTGGATGAGTGCGTCCATAATCCGGCGGGCTGAAGCCTCTGGAATGGCGAAACCAATCCCCATTGATCCACCATTACGTGAGTAGATGGCGGTATTGATGCCAATCAGGTTGCCGCTTGCATCGACAAGAGCGCCACCTGAATTGCCTGGATTGATGGCGGCATCGGTCTGGATAAAGTTTTCATAGGTATCAATCCCTAGCCGGCTTCGGCCAAGTGCACTGATGATGCCTGAAGTGACAGTCAGTCCAACCCCGAAAGGGTTGCCAATCGCAAGAACCTGATCTCCGATGCGCAGGTTTTTCGAGGATCCGAAGGTGATGGCAGGCAAATTGGGCAAGGAGATCTTTAGTACCGCAAGATCGGTGTCCGGATCGGAGCCTACTACCGTTGCAGATGTGGTTCTTCCGTCTGCCAGGCCAACCTCTATTTCAGTTGCTCCAGCCACGACATGCTGATTGGTGAGGATATATCCTTGTGAACTGACAATAACTCCAGAACCGAGGCTATAGGTATTACTGTTGTCCGGATTGCCTTCCAGAGGGTCGGTGGGCATTTCCCTCTTTTTGCTGCGATGAAGGGAGTCGGTGCTCGTGTAGATGCTTACAACAGCCGGCATTGCTTGGCGAACTGCGGCATAGAAAGAAGCAGTGCTGGTTCTGGGGGGCGGAGGGACAGCTTCTCTCAGGGTAATGATGCCGGGCTTGCCCAGGAGTACTGCCCCAAAATACATGTGCAGAATCCAGGCGATGGCTAGCGTTACCGTGGCAGTCTGGCAGAATAGTATCCAATATTTTTTGATGGAAGAGATCATGTTAGCTAAAGCGCTAGAAACTCACGTAAATGAAATATTGGCCATGACACGCTATAAGGATTTCTGCCCCAATGGCCTTCAGGTAGAAGGCCGCTCAAATGTCCAGCATATTGTAACAGGTGTAACGGCAAATATGGAGTTACTGGTAAAGGCTGTTGAAATACAGGCTGATGCTGTACTGGTACATCACGGATATTTCTGGAAAGGGGAAGGGGACAGCATTATTGGAATGAAACGAGAACGTATCGCTTTTCTTCTTAAACATAATCTTAATCTTTTTGCCTGGCATCTGCCGTTGGATGCCCATCCTGAACTGGGGAACAATATCCAGTTGGCAAAAAAAGCTGGTTGGGAAGTGCATGGCCGGTTCGGGGATCAGGAAATCGGGTTGTATGGACGGATGGGTAATGCGATGACCGCGGAAGAACTATCACTCCACCTGGAGAGGATACTGCAGCGCAAGCCATTGCTCGTTGGACTGAGCAACCGCAGGATAAGCCGAATTGCATGGTGTACAGGTGCGGCCCAGGGATTTTTTCTTGAAGCCGTGTCGTTGGGTGTAGATGCATTTGTCAGCGGTGAGATATCCGAACAGACTGTTCACATTGCAAGAGAAACCGGCGTGGCCTATTTTGCTGCAGGACACCATGCCACAGAGCGTTTTGGTATTGATGCATTAGGTGTTCATCTGGCGAAAAGCTTTGGACTGCAGCATACCCATATTGATATTTATAATCCTGTATGACTTCTGGATGCTGATGTCTGTCAATGTCTGGAAAGGTTTATGTGAAATGACGGAGGAAAGAGTTAAGTTTTGTTCTGAAATTGGTTACAATAGGGCATTTTAAATTTTGAGCAGCCACAGGAATAATCAAGATGAGCAAAAATGGAGTTGATCAGGGCAAGCGTCGTTTTCTGCTTGCTGCATCGTCCATCGCTGGCGGGGTCGCGGTTGTCGCTACCGCAACCCCATTTGTGCTGAGTATGTTGCCTAGTGCCAAAGCCCTTGCTGCTGGCGCGCCGGTGGAAGTGGACATTTCTAAAATTGAGCCAGGATCCTATGTCACGGTAGCCTGGCGAGGCAAACCGGTGTGGGTAACGTATCGTACTCAGGCAATGCTTGATCAGCTGCCCAAGAACGATCCTAATTTGCGTGATCCGGATTCCAATGAATCCGAGCAGCCGTCTTCCTGCAAGAATGTATACCGATCTATCAAGCCACAATATCTCGTGCATGTAAACATTTGTACTCATCTGGGCTGTGCACCGTTGCTTCGCAAACAGGTAGGAGACCCGACTCTAGGCGCCAGTTGGCCAGGTGGTTTTTTCTGTCCATGTCATGGATCCAGGTATGACATGTCGGTTCGGGTGTTCAAGGATGTCCCGGCACCGCTCAACATGGTAATTCCACCATATGCATATAAGACTGATACCCGCGTCATCATCGGGCAAGATAAAGCTAGTTCATAGTGGGGAGTAAGGAATGAAACGGTTAATGAAATGGATTGATGCACGTTTTCCCCTGACTTCTACATGGAAAGCGCATCTGACTGAATACTACGCACCTAAAAATTTTAATTTCTGGTATTTTTTTGGATCTCTTGCGCTGCTTGTGCTGGTGATACAGATTGTAAGCGGTATTTTTCTTACAATGAGCTATAAACCAGATTCGGCACTTGCCTTTAATTCCGTCGAATATATCATGCGGGACGTAAACTGGGGATGGCTAATCCGTTACATCCATTCTACGGGTGCCTCGATGTTTTTTGTTGTGGTCTACCTGCATATGTTCCGGGGTATCATGTATGGCTCTTATCAGAAACCCCGTGAGCTTATCTGGATTTTTGGAATGCTCATTTTTCTGGCGCTGATGGCAGAAGCTTTTATGGGTTATCTTTTGCCCTGGGGGCAGATGTCTTACTGGGGTGCGCAGGTCATCATATCCCTGTTTGGGGCTATCCCGGTCATTGGGAAAGGCCTGTCGACATGGATTCGGGGCGATTTTGTTGTTTCTGACGCAACGCTTAACCGCTTTTTTGCCTTTCATGTCATTGCCTTGCCGTTGATATTACTGGGGTTGGTTGTGGCCCATGTTGTGGCGCTGCATGAAGTAGGATCCAATAATCCAGATGGCATTGAAATCAAGGAGCATCTAGATCCTGAAACGGGTATCCCACTTGATGGCATTCCTTTCCATCCGTACTACACAATTAAAGATCTGGTCGGTGTGGTAGTTTTCTTGATGATTTTTTCAGCTATCGTTTTCTTTGCGCCAAGTTTCGGTGGCCACTTTCTGGAGTCCAACAATTTCCTGCCAGCCAATCCCATGAAGACTCCTCCCCATATTGAGCCGGTATGGTATTTCACTCCTTATTATGCGTTGTTACGTGCAGTGCCTAACAAATTACTGGGTGTAATATTGATGGGGTTGTCTGTCGTGATTTATTTCTTCGTTCCTTGGCTGGATAGGGGCCGGGTCAAATCCATTCGGTATCGGGGCAAAATATACAAGACTGCGCTAGCCCTTTACGTAATCAGTTTTCTGGCTCTCGGGTACCTTGGGACTTGCCCGCCTACACCGATATATACAATGATTTCCCGTTTCTTTGGAGTATTTTACTTTGGGTTCTTTCTGCTGATGCCATGGTATACGCGAATAGATAAGACCAAACCCGTTCCGGAAAGGGTGACGAAATAATGAAAAAGCTCCTTTTTTTGTTTTTGTTGATTCCTCTTGTTGCGTTCGCGGATGAAGGTGGTGTCCATCTCGATACAGCGCCTGTCAATTTGCATGACATGGGCTCTCTCCAGCGCGGGGCACGTGATTTTACAAATTACTGCCTTTCGTGTCACAGTGCCCAGAATGTGCGATATGAGCTACTACGTAATATTGGTTTGACCAATAAGGAAATTGAAAAAAACCTGATGTTTGCGGGCGGTAAGGTAGGCGACAAGATGAAGGTGGCCATGCGTCCTGAAGATGCTGCCAAATGGTTTGGTATTGACCCGCCGGATCTTGGTCTTATGGCGCGCGTCAAAAGTCCCGACTGGATTTATACCTATCTTCGTAGCTTCTACAAAGACGATAAGCGGCCAACTGGATGGAACAATACGGTTTACCCGAATGTAGCCATGCCGCATGTGCTTTGGGCTCTCCAGGGCGTTCAGGAACTCAAGACCGAAACAAAGACCATTGATGGTGAGAAAGTTACGACCCAGAAGCTTGTTCTGGTAAAACCGGGCACGATGACGCCGGTGCAATACGATCAGTTTGTAGGTGATCTGGTAAATTATTTGACCTATATCTCCGAACCCTATCATAACAAACAGATAGAGATCGGTACTGTGGTTCTTCTTTTCCTTGGCATATTATTTGTGTTAGTTTATATGCTCAAGAAAGAGTATTGGAAAGATATTCACTGAAGCGCGATGGATTTGGCTGGCTGAATCAGGCCAGCCAGGATTCGTTAAGCCTCGATTGTTGAGATGTTATTCATGTCTACTTCTAGCAGTAAAAAACCTATGATGACTCTATATTCGGGTACAGATTGCCCATTCAGCCATCGTTGCCGCATCGTCCTTTATGAAAAAGGGATGGATTTTCAGATTATTGATGTTGATGAGCATGACAAGCCTGAGGATCTGGCAGTCATGAACCCGTATAATGAAGTGCCAGTTCTGATTGAACGAGATCTGATTTTATATAATGCGAATATCATTAATGAGTATATAGATGAACGATTTCCTCATCCGCAGCTTATGCCTGCTGATCCGGTGATGCGTGGACGTGCCCGGCTTTTCCTTTTTCGGTTTGAAGAAGAGCTATACAGCCAGGTTGAAGCCGTTGAAAACGGGGGGAAAAATATTGACAGGGCGCGAACCCAGATTCGGGATTCACTAACTCAGATAGCTCCAGTATTTGTTAAGCAGAAGTACATGATTGGAGACGAGTTTTCCATGTTGGATGTGGCTATAGCCCCTTTATTGTGGCGACTTGACTATTATGGGATACAACTGCCCAAACCTGCCGCACCATTGCTTAAATATGCAGAGCGTATTTTTAGCCGTCAGGGTTTTATCGATGCCTTGACGTCTCAGGAAAAAAGCATGCGCAACTGATTTTGTTGGCAGCTGCTTATTTGTGCACTAAGGTTGAGTGATGCAGAACATCTCCACACGCCCCTATCTTATGCGTGCCATTTATGACTGGTGTAACGATTCCGGATTTACTCCTTACATGCTGGTTCGGGTAGATGCTTATGCACAGGTCCCAACCGAGTACGTGCGGGATGGGGAGATTGTTCTGAATATTAGTGCATCGGCCTGCCGGAATCTGGTCATGGATAATGAAGCAGTTTCCTTCTCAGCTCGTTTTGGGGGGGTTCCCAGAGAGATTATGGTTCCAGTAGGCAATGTAATGGGGATATTTGCACAGGAAAACGGACAGGGCTTAATGTTCGCAGATGAAGAATCCCCACCTCAGCCTCCGGAAGATAATTACCCAGAACCCGGATCTGACAGTGCTGGAAAACCTAAGCTTAAGGTGGTTAAATAGGACGGCCAACGAGATTAAGTTCTTCTACGCTTGCATTCAGGCTGTCATAATGCAATATGCGGTGGTTCCCGGTGTCTGCAATCATCAATCCATCAAACACCACTGCCAGACCTCCTGGCTCCCGAAGGGATGATTTGGTGGCAATGCCATTTCCGCAGCCTGGCTCACCGGTTCCAACTATGGATTCGATGGTTCCTGTTAGTAGTTCAAGGGATTTGATTCGGTTATTGTAGGTGTCGGCAATATAGATTCTTGAATCCAGTGCGGCGATGCCGAGGGCATGCTGTATTTTTGCCCGGCTGAGAGGCCCGTCAATATCCCCATAATCAAAGAGTCCCTGTCCAATTAGCGTGCTGACCCAGTCCTGATCAAGATCAATGCGGCGTATGGCAGAATCTTCTGCATCTGCGACATAGAGTATTCCACGATTGATGGCAAGTCCGCTTGGTTGGCTGAATGCCGCCTCTTCGCTATTTCCGTCACGTAGATCCTCATGTCCGCTTCCAGCAATCTTTGTAAGGATGTGGTGATAGAGATCCATCTGCCAGATTTGATGGCTACCTGCCATGGCGATAAAAAGGCTGTAACCATCCACGGCTACATCCCACGGTGAATTAAGGCCGATAGACAGCGCTCCAAAGCGGCCAGGCCCATGCCATTGTTTTCCACCGTTTCCTGCAATGGTTTCAACCCGTCCATTGCTCAGCTCGATACGCCGGATGAGATGATTGCCAGTATCAGCGACGTAAAGATGGTTTTCATCAAAAAAAAGCCCTTGGGGGTTATTGAATTCTGCAAATTCCCGTATGCCAGAGGTGTTCCCGGGGCTACCACTTCCAAATGTATCGAGAATGTTCCCTTCCAGATCGGAAATGATGATCCGATGGTGCCCGGAATCACTAATTCCAATCATACTGCCTTTAGAAGCAATTTTGCCTGGGTAGCGTAACAGTGAGTCTTCCTCAATAGCTTCCATGAGAGGCAGGGGACTGCTATCCAGGAATTGGGCATGTTTTTCAAGCAAGTTTGCGACCATGCTGTCCAGAAGAGTAAAATGACCTTCACCCGAGACAGATCCGGCTATATAACCGGCGGGATCGATAATAACCAGCGTCGGCCAGGAGTGGATCCCATATTCCTGCCAAAGACGTAGATGAACATCCTGAATGACAGGATGATGGATATCGTAACGTTTCAGTATTCCTGCCAGGTTGGCAAGATTTTGTTCGTTGGTGAATTTTGGCGAATGGACTCCGATAACGGTCAGGATGCTTCCATATTTCCTTTCAAGTTTTTTGAGATCAGGAAGAACGTGCATGCAGTTTATGCATCCATAGGTCCAAAAGTCGAGGATGACTACCTTGCCGGTTAGCTGTTCCAGGCTCAATGGGGAACTGACATTGAGCCAAGGTAGATCAGGGGGAAATTCTGGAGCGTGTAGATTGGGCATTATTCACTCTACCCGGGATCAGAGACTCAATTCTAGCATGAGTTTTCAGCACAGCCAGCAATAATCGAATGCATTGGCAATCGAATTGTCGATCTACTATTTATTAGGTAGGGAAAATGGGGATGGCAGCTGCTACAATTTAATCATATCAATTTACTGCATCTTTAATACGGAAAACATATGGCAAAAAAACAATTGATCAGACTGAATAAGGACGGCCTGGAAGGCAAGGGACTCGAGCTACTAGGACAAGCCTCCCTTGGAGAGATAATAGAGGGAACGTGCTATGAATCCGCGTACAATTTTTTTACTGATTCTACGGCGCAGTTCATGACAGGTGTATGGGAATGTCAGGCAGGAACGATGAAACTGACTGATTATCCCTTTGATGAGTACTGCCAGATTATCGGTTGCGCCGTAAAACCACGCCGTTCAGGGCGGGGATATAAGGTGCGGATGCCTGAGGCATTCCTGGGTGTTTCCTAAATCGGCGTTTCCTGTTGCTCAATGTACTGGCGAATGATGCTGATCGGCGCACCACCGCACGAAGAGGCAAAATATGAAGGCGACCACAGCATGTTTTTCCAGTATCGCTTTTTCAGGTCTGGCCGCTCCTTGCGCAACAATCGGCTGGATACCCCCTTCAGGCTGTTCACCAGCACTGATACCGCCAGCCTGGGGGGATACTCCACCAGCAGATGCACATGGCTGTCTTCCCCGTCCATTTCAATCAGGGA
>JAGWIG010000123.1 GCA_028873515.1 Pseudomonadota bacterium
AATACGGCAGCAATCTTCTTCTGGTTCAATCCTGCTTTCATTAACGCGTAAATCTGGTATCTTTCTTCCTGGGTAAGGTGTGTGTAGTTCATGGATGCAATTTCGACTGGCTGGTCAAAAAAGCACAAATGCTACCGCATCCTGCCCCCTGATCAGCATTATTCAAAATTGCACTTCATGCTTGAATCCGTGCATCTAATTGATATTTGATAACAATTTTATTAAATTAATCTTTATTCATTCATATGGCTCATAATTATTATTGTCCTGCTTTAATAATTGCATTAATTTCGGATGAATAAATAGTTTTTCTTTACCCATAGGGATTTCATGTAACACACCAATCTGGATTAGTTCTTTAAGGTAGCGTGATGCAGCTTGTCGTTTAACCACCCCTTTTCCTACCAAATCTCCAATTCGGCAATAGGGTTGTTCAAAAATGACATCCACTAATTCTCTGGTATAAATCTTGGGGAGGCTGCTACGAACGTAGTCGGTCGTGTGTTCTGACAATGAGCGAATGGCTGCTATTTTGTCGGTGGTCCAGCGTGACGTTTCTTCAACTGCCTTGAGCATGAATAGTATCCAGGATTCCCATGCTGCATCTTTGGTGACATTCAGAAGGAATGCGTAGTAGTCCGATTTATTGGCAATGATGTGGCGGCTCAAATATAAAATAGGGAGTTGTAACAGGTCTTGCTCGATTAGGTACATAATGTTTATTACCCGGCCAGTTCGACCATTGCCATCGCTGAATGGATGAATGGCTTCAAATTGATAGTGACTAACGGCCATGCGAATCAAAGGATCCAGATCTTCATTGTTGTGGATAAACTTTTCCCAATTGAACAGCATGTCTCTTAATATCTTTTCACCTACAGGGGGCGTGTAGATTACATCGCCGGTTCGGTCATTGATAAGCTGGGTACCGGGTATTTTTCGGACATCGATATCTACCCCTTTAAGAGTTTGGCAAATCTCTACGGCAGTGGCAGTGCATAAAGGACGTTCTTTAAGCGATTGGTAGCCTTTATATAGGGCATGCCGATAGCGTAGCGCTTCTTTAGTTGCCGGATCTGCCTGGTTATTACCTTGTGCATGCCTGAAAAGTTTATCTGTGGTGGTGACAATATTTTCAATTTCAGAGCTGTCTTTGGCTTCCAGCAGGGGGATGATATTGATGAGCATTGTTTGATTTGGAATCAAACCGGCGGCCTGCTTGAGTTCAGCAAGCGATACGCGAGCTTTGATACAGGCCTTAAGAATGTCACGGCTTTCAAGATCGTTTCCCGGAGGCAAGGGGGATAAACCATTATACGGTTCTTTGGGGTTCCAAGATGGCTTGGCATAACTCATGGCTTAAAAACCAATTTCTATCGACATGTTCCCTATGGTATGTCGATACCAGCGACATGTCCACATAATATGTCGTTGTTTTGTTATTTTATCGACATATTATGCAAATGTGTCGACGTTTTTCATTCTTATCATTACGAGCTAATTTAAAGATCCTGAACTTCAAGAAAATATTTATTTTCTGCTAATAGCCTGGACTTAGATAATGAAGAAGACGACGCAAGAAGTGTAGCAAGGCAATCTTCGTCAAAAAATTCTCCAAAATTCTAGAGGAGATTTTTACTCCCTGAATCTGGAAAATTCAAGGCAAATCTGGAGGTCAAATAGTCATTTGCATCGATTCTAAAATCTTTCAAAAAGCGGCTAATATTCGATTTGGGGTCTAGCATTCATGCGGGTTTCAGAATTGCACCTATTTGGGTTTATATTAGCCGGATGAGCTATTAATTCAATTAAAAATCAAATTGTTAATAAGGTGTATCGAGCGTGCATGGGGTGCAAGGGGTCGGAGGTTCGAATCCTCTCGCTCCGACCAATTAAATCAAAGGGTTGGCTGATATTTTGATCATGCCTTTTTAGGCACTGTAGGTAAAACTTGTCACCAAGGCTGACCTGTCCCCAATCCTCAATCCTTCATGACGCTCTACCCAGGATGCCAGGTGTTCTGTCGTCAGGTGGGCATATTTCCTGACCATCTCGCTGCTTTCCCATCCCCCAAGTTCCTGCAGGACATGGAGCGGTGTCCCGTCCTGGACATGCCAGCTTGCCCAGGTATGGCGCAAATCATGCCAGCGAAAATCCTCGATGTTTGCCCGTTTGCATGCATTTGCCCATGCATTCGTGCAGGTGAGCATCACCCTTTTGTCCTTGTAGGTGAACACGAATTCCTCATGCTGGCCGAGGCATTCCCTGATGACGGCTATTGCGGTCCTTGACAGGGGGACGGCGATGGCCTTGCGTGCCTTGGCTTCGTCAGGATGAATCCAGGCGATGCGGCGTTCAAGATCAAGCTGGTTCCAGCGCAGGCCGGTGACGTTTGCCCGGCGTAATCCTGTTTCAAGCGCAAAGATGGCCATGCGCCTGAGGTGTTCCGGAAGCTGCTTGAGCAGTCTTTCCGCTTCTTCACGGGTGATGAATCGTATCCGGCGTTTTGGCTCCGGAAGCATACGGAATTTAGGAATACGGTCTATCCATTCCCAATCTTTCCATGCCTTGTTGAGTACTGCACGAACAGTATTGGTGACGCCGTTGACCGTGCGTGGCTTGACTCCTTTTCGGCGCTCTCCCGTTTGCCTACGAACCACCAGCAGGTTTTTCTCGACTATCCACCAATTTCTACCGGCACTATACGGGTGTGCTGGTGCCAAAAAGCATCAATGTGGCCAGCTATTACCCCGCTTGGGAAGATTTCCTGAACCTGACCCCTGATCCGGTAGCTGAGGCCACTTATACGACTCCTGATCTGGATACCGGCTATGACTCCACCTCACGCGTGTATAGCGATATCTCCTACGTAGATGGCCCAGGGCAGTCCGGGACACCTGTATTCGGATTCTCGATTGATAGCTGGCTGACCGGCCAGACCGACCCCGGTGTTTATACCGACTGGACCGTGGGAAATCTGGATTTCCGCTACATCAATGGTCGCATGACCTTGACTCCTGTTGCGGGGCAGATTCCGGTCATCAGCGACTTTTCTTATACGGTGGACACTTCACCGAAGATTGAAACGGTAGATAACGTCAATACGGCAGCGGGTGGGACAGCCGTCATCTTCCCGACACCGTTCCACCTGTTACCGACTGTTCTGGCCACGGCAGCCGGGGCAGGCATGACCAGTGCAAGTGCGACCGATATCACAACTACCGGATGCACTCTGCATGGCTGGACAGGATCGACAGATACGGGTGGTCTTGTGAATTACACCGCCCAAGGCGAATAAACAAAGGATGAAAACATGAGTGGTACCAATCCTGTTGGTGAATATCTAGATCCAAATTACACAACGCAAGACCCGAACACCTATCGAGGGTCGATTGATGCGTGTTTTGCCGTGGCCAAGAGGATTGTGGATGCTTTTGCACCACGTCCGGCAGCAACGCCGAACATGACTGTATTGCTTGATGCCGGGGCGCTCTTTAGCGGCACAGGCATTACCGAAGTGGCGCAGCAGACCAGTCCGACATTTACTGCACCGGTATCGAATCCGAGAATAGACCGGATTGTGACGGATCTGGCCACGGGGGCATTATCAGTCATTGCTGGAACGGAAGCACCAGGTCCGACACCCCCTGCCATTCCATTGGGACAGGCTCCTTGTGCGCAGGTCTATTTGACGGTCGGCATGAGCGCGATCATCAACAGCAGCATTACGGATGAACGGGTGATCGGGGGGCTCAATCAGGCCCAGGCCGATGCCGACTACGCACTCAAAAATGGAGACACCTCACAAACATTTGAAGTAGCGGAAGCCTTAGACCCGAATGATGCCGTACCGCTCCAGCAGGCACAAAACCTGGTGTCTGCAGCTCTTCTGGCTGGTACCATCATTGATTTTGCAGGGACCTCCGCGCCAACTGGATTTCTGGCATGTCCGACTTCCGCAACAAACATCAGCCGCACCGCCTACGCCGCTCTATTCACGGCCATTGGCACCACATGGGGTGCTGGTGATGGATCAACTACTTTTGGGATGCCCTGGTTTCCCGCCGATTATGCAGCCGTGCAATCCAACAGCAATGTGGGCACAGAAACTGTGGGCACGGTCATTGCACACAGTCATGGGATAGATATAGGAAGTACGGGTGCATCTTCAGGCCCATTTCTAAATTTAAATACATCTTCAACAACAACATCTCAAATATCAACCAATACTCAGTCTCCTGTAGGCGGTGCAGCCAATCTGGCTGCCGGGGTTCGTATCATGAAGTGTGTCAAATATTAAAGAGTGAAACTTTCCGTCAAACTGTAGCCGCCAGAAGGCGGTTTTTTTTACGGTGCGCCCGGCAGGGCGCACTCACTTGGAGGTGGAAGTCCTCTACTCGCCCGGCAAGGGGAAGAGTTAGCCGAAGGCAAGGGTTTCGCGGGCGACTGCGAGTCTGAAGGAAGCCGGATGGCAAAGCGCTGGCCTGACGAACAGGAAG
>JAGWIG010000124.1 GCA_028873515.1 Pseudomonadota bacterium
GAGGCAGTTGGCGGTGGTTTTACCAGCCGAGTGATCTTTGTGGTAGAGGAAAGAAAGAGAAAGATTGTCCCTGAGCATTTCGTTACAGATGCTGAGAAAGAATTGCAAGGTAAGTTGGTGCGAGATCTGGAAAGAATCAGTAAGCTTGCTGGCGCTGTTGAGTTTACTGATGAAGGTAAGAAATTATACACAGACTGGTATATTCAGCAAGATACAGAGCTATCACTGGGTAGGCCGGTTATCGATGATACAAGGTTCGCTGGTTACTGCGAGCGCAGAGCAACTCACATCCGAAAGCTGATGATGCTATGTAGCGCCAGCCGAGGTGACGACTTAACAATTAGAGCAGAAGATTTTCACCGAGCAAAGGGACTGTTGGAAGCTGTTGAAGTTAAGATGGGCAAGACCTTTGGTGGGTTTGGTAAGGCAAGAAATAGTGACGTCGCAGAGTTGATTAAGGACTATATCCAGAAGATGGGTATTACGACTAGGAAGTCATTGATGCAGAAGTTCTACAGAGATATAGATCCAATGGGCATGTCTATCGTTGAGCAGTCGTTGAGAGAGATGGGAGTTATTAAGGTAACACTCAAACCAGAGATTGGAGAGAAGGTATATGAGTGGATTGGTGGTTAACTATTGTCCCAATTTGGGACACAAGGAGATATGAATGACAACTGTTGCATGGGATGGTGAGTATCTTGCAAGTGATTCTATGGTAAGTAGTGCATTCTCCAGGTCTGCTAGAAAGATATTTCATATAAGTGAGAATGTGTTCTTTGGTGGGTGTGGATATAGAGAAGATAATCTTGCTGTAAAAGAATATTTAGAACTTGATCCATATATAACTAATAAGATAGATAGAAATAAACTAGAGCTATCAGATACATTTGCAGGAATTTTAATCATAAGGGGACTTGCCTACAGAATAGAACAAAACCTTATGAAAGATCCAATAATGGAAAAGTTTCACGCAGTAGGATCTGGAGCACCGTTTGCAATAGCTGCTATGCACATGGGAGCAAATGCTATAGAAGCTGTGAGAATATCTACTATATATGATCCAGAGTCTAGCGGAGAAATTCAAGTTATAAAACTTCCAAAATAAGCAAAATAATGGGGCCTTTCGGCCCCATATTTTTTACTTCAATTTCTTTGAACCTTTAGCATCATTTAACTTCTCAACAGTTCTCATACCGCCCAAACCAAGCATACCCATCAGCAAGGTCATAAGTGCCTGAGTATCCAATGGAGGAAATGCAACTGTCTTACCAAACAGCATAGCGATCCAAGACAGCAAGGGGCCAAGAACTGTGATAGCAAATCCAGTGCCACACACCCATCCTACAAATGGTCTCCATCCAGCTACAAATAAACTTGGATTACTAGCCTCTGCTGTATTCGTAGCCATCTGTCCTTGCATCTGAGCAAGCTGAAATGCCAGGGCATCCTTCTGTGCTTGACTAGCATCTGGCCAAATCTTATCAGCAATCTTACCAGCAAAGTCAGCAACCTCTCCCAATCCTGTAAGGCTCATATTAATTATCCTCTGCTCCGTACAACAAGTTGTTAGCAATCCTATTAGCCCATCCAGCACTAAAAGTATCCCATGCTTTTAGCTTTACCATGAACTTCAGCCTATACGCATTATACTTCAATAACAGGTCATTTGGGTCAGATGCCGCCACGGCTGACGCCGTATGCGGCCCCCAGCGGCCATCGTCCGCCACGCCGGCAGCCGACTGCACCCACATGATCGAACGCACGCACCCGCTGTTTACGGCGCCATCCATGGCACTGTACGCCACGGCATCCGGCAGATCGTCGGCGTGACATGACTCCCAGAAGTTCTGTCTGTATATATCAATAGCCTGATCCCTTGTCAGATTCTTGATATCCAAGTTCGGGTAAGATGCAGCCGAGATGCCAAACTTCGTACCTCTTAGTTCCCCGACTCCAATCTTTCCACTTGTCCAGTTGCCTGGATCTTTTTCATTGTCAGTATAGTCACCCTCAGCTGATAGTATTCGATTAATATAGATGTTGAATTTGTCAGACATTAGACTGGCCCCTGCCCAGGTACCCATACTGGCTCAGGTCTTGGCTGAGTCCACGCAGGAGTCTGCACATCAGGCACTCCACGGACAAAGTCCTGAGGCTGTCTAGGCTCATTGTGTTCTGGGCAGACATAGTAGCCCTGCCAATTTCTAACCATATAGCTTGCCTTACGCTTGAATCCGCACTGGTAACATACACAGTTCCAGTCGCCTAATTGCAGATGATCGAATGGGCCTTTCATAGTTCATTCTTCTCCCGAGTCTTTTGAGCTTTGGTCTTATACTTATTCTTGTAGTACTCCGCAAGGAATCGGCCTACTACAGGAATCATATACACTGCATGAGGATCCCTATTCCACAGGTCGTCCATTGCCTGCCAGGGTACTGGAGGTGCTAAGGTCTCTCCAACAGTCTGAAACAGTTTCTGCTTTGCTTTGCTGGAACCGGTAGGATTCTTCTTGGTAGGTTGAGTAGATCCCATCGCTTGCCTACTCTGATACTCAGACCATCCAAAGGTCTTGAGCATGTTCATAGGGATATCAGACAGTCGGAACTTGATCTTCCTTCCAAGCATCACATCCTGTATATCCTGTCCAGCCATACCTGATAGACCGAGAACAAGAGATAGTGCAGCAAGATTACGAATACCTACAGCCTTGTTACCTGACTTAATCTCATTGTACGCATCCCTACGGATTAGATCAACCTGCTTGAGCATGTAGCTCTTGAGAGCAAGTAGATTTCGGCCATTCGGATTATCTGCGTAGAACTGAGAGAACTCCAATGGATCGATAGGGTCTGACCTAGACAACTCCATGTATGCAAGTGCCTTTGTGTCTGGACCTACAGTTCCGCTCTTAAGCTCCTTCACAAGAGTTGGAAATCTATCTCCAAAGGCCTGGCCATACTTGGCATCCAGTTTCTTAACTCCCTTATCCGAGCGAGCAAGATCTCTTGCCTTGATAACGGCTGCATTGAGTTTAATATCCTTATCGAAGAGGTCAGAGAACTTAAACCCTCCCCACTTTAGAGCACCTCGAAGAAACTTAGCCGACCGAGTTGTACCTACAAACTCCTCCGACATGTGATCTGCGAGGCCAAAGTCCTTAGCGGTAACGGCACTCTTACCTGTTAGCTTCTGAGCGACCGCCTGTAATGTAGGCTTGATTCCCTGAAGGTAAGTAGTAACAACCGGAGTAGTAATCTGCACAACAGCAGACAGTGGATTACCAAGGTAGCCTGCCATTGTAATATTCTTGGCAGCTTGAATAGTCTTATTACCACCTCTCTCGAATCCAACAAATGCAGATCGAAGCATACTAGATACTTCTGCTACATCGTCAGTTGAAATCTTACCGCTTCTCAATTCATGCTCTACATACTTACCAATCGACTTATCAATGTCAGGGTATACAATTCCACCCTCCTCGACATTCACAAGATCCTTACCGAAGAATTTAGCCATCTCAATATTCTTCACAGCGGTGCGAACGTAGCTGTGGAAGGACTCTGCAAGGTTGGCATAGTACTTCTGAAGTTCCTCTGGAATCTCCTGGAACCTGCGAGCGTGAGTGTATCCAGCCCGAACAGAATCAGGAGCTTTGGAATACATAAAGCTGGCAAGTGCTTTATTGATTACCTCAGATTCCTCTGCCTGCGACAGCGGATTGCCTGACTTTCTCAACTGTTCTCGATTAGCTTGGTCCAACAACTGCTTAATTGCATCTCCTTGCTCCTTACCAATAGCAGTGAATAGACCTTCCTTATCCTTCACGATACGAGGGAAGTAGTCTTGTACCTTCTTCTTAATCATACCAGCCGAATGCAGCTGATCACCAAGACCATCGATAACAGTCTTAATAAGATTCCAAGAACCCGTCAGCTCCTTATCATCCACTGCATCAAGGATACGATCGGTTACTTTTCTATCACCAGTGAGAATCGATCGCTCAAGAATATTGGACACAGCGGAGTCCATCTTATTAACCTTAGCCAAGAAAGGATGACCTGCGTTAATAAGATCGTGAGTGACAGTGTTCCTTACACGATAATATTCCTTAGCGCGGAAATGAATAGCCTCGCTCTTATTCTTGATACGAGTAGACATAGTTCCAACAGCAGTGTCTACATCTCTCCATAAATCCTTACCGCCAGCGCCTGCAAGAAGAAATGCGCCAGCTCCGAGAGCGGCTCCCCAGAGTTTATGATCCTTCTGAAGATACGCACCGGTAGCTGCACCAGCGCCTCCGATAGCCAGCTTCTTGAGAAGGTCAGGATCGATTGAGCCTCGCTGTCCTTTGAAGGTCGTCTGTCTCTGCGCACCATACCCCTTCTCAAGACTATTAGTAATAGCTTCCCGTCCACGCTGAAGATACTTGCCGGCAGT
>JAGWIG010000045.1 GCA_028873515.1 Pseudomonadota bacterium
CGTAAATCTGGTATCTTTCTTCCTGGGTAAGGTGTGTGTAGTTCATGGATGCAATTTCGACTGGCTGGTCAAAAAAGCACAAATGCTACCGCATCCTGCCCCCCTGATCAGCATTATTCAAAATTGCACTTCATGCTTGAATCCGTGATGTATTTTGAGTTAGATCAAGTATCTTTATTCAGATTCGTTACAATAAAGTTTGATAGTAGACTATTTTGAGGTTGTAATGAATGATTCGACTGAAGAATTTGGTTTGACCCTGGCAGGAATATCTCGGGCATGGCGTACGAAACTTGATGAGCGTCTGCGCGTTTTTGGCTTAAGCCAGGCAAAATGGGCTACGCTTTTGCATCTTTCTCACTATCCAGATGGTCTTATTCAGAAGGAACTGGCAGAACGTATCGGAATTGAAGGACCTACTTTGGTTCGTTTACTGGATCGTCTGGAAATTGATGGTTTGGTGATAAGGTGTGCATCAGCAAGTGATCGACGTATCAGGATCATACGATTAACCACTAAGGCTGAACCTTTGCTAGATAAAATCCAGCAGATTGCCGGAAATCTGCGGCATGAAATACTAGGTGATGTTGCTGTTTCTGAATTGAATGCCTGTATTAATCTGATGAAGGGGATAAGGAAGCGGATCGACTCTCTGGGCTGAACTTAAATCTGCTGTCCTGAAGAACTAGAGGGGTCGGGGGAGAAGGATCTGGCCTAGTTCTCTTCTTAGGAACTCATGGAAATGAACCATGCCATCTTCCATGGGGGACTGATAAGGGCCAACTTCGTTCTTGCCTTGGGAATGCAATGCCTTGCGTCCGTTTTGCATGCGTATGCATATTTCTTCATCCTCCAGGGCTGTTTCATGGTATGCAGCCTGTTCTGCTTCTATAAAATCGCGTTCAAATAGGGCGATTTCCTCCGGATAATAAAACTCGACAATATTGCGACAGGTTTCTGCGCCAGTTGGTTGGATTGTGCTGATCACCAGAACATCCGGATACCATTCAATCATGATGTTAGGATAATAAAGCATCCATATTGCGCCGTAAGGAGGGGTTTTCCCATTATTGTAGGCAAGCACCTGATCGTGCCATTTACGATAAATCATGCTTCCTGGCTGGCTCAGGGCTTCATGGATTCCAACAGTCTGAACACTATACCAGTCACCAAATTCCCAGTTTAGTGATTTACAGTCTACAAACCGCCCAAGACCTGGGTGGAATGGGACCACATGATAATCCTCAAGATAAACTTCTATAAATGTTTTCCAGTTGAAGGGATAGTCTTTTGTTTCATAACGATCAAAAATATAACCGTTAAAATCGAGATCTTTCATGACACTGACTTTGGCAAGATCGGCTTCTACATCTCGATTGCCTGTAAATAGCATCCCGTTCCAATTTGTAATCAGGCTGGTCTCAAGATTGAGGCAGGGATTTTGCGGAAAATGGGGTGCGCCTAGCAGTTCTCCTTCCAAATCATAAGTCCATCGATGTAATGGGCAGACAATATTCTGGGTATTCCCTCTTCCGTTGAGCATGATAGCCTGCCGATGCCTGCAAACATTACTTAGGATTTCTATCCCGTTTTTACCATGGACAATGGATTTGGCATCATCGAGCCATGACAGTACATGAAAATCTCCAATATTTGGAACCATTAGGGCATGCCCAATATAATTGGGCGAACGATTAAATAGATTTTGCAGTTCGATATTGTGAACGTGAGGATCAACGTACCAGGAAACAGGCAGTTGAGAGTTTGCCTGGACGAGTGAATATGCGTCAGCCAGATGTGTCATGCACCCCCCTATGGAGCAGTGAAACCACCGAGCGGGCAGGCTCGAAAACAAATCGTTAATTATATTATTCTGACCATAAAATTCAAGCATTTTGAGAGAAAAAAAGAATCCCGCCACATTGACCAGCTAAGGCGAATAGAGTATGTTTCGATACTTTTGCTTCTGTAATCTTTTACTTTGGTAAATTAGAAAATCGTTTGTTGCTCCGGCTTTTTTTCGGAATCTCATAACGTGGTAAATTTTTCAGACTGGATGCTAGATATCCAGCAACGAATGGAATTAACGCTTGGGAGCTATCTGGAAGCTCCGGCCAGTGATTTGGCAGGGCTTTACGAAGCAATGCGTTATGCGGTTCTGGGCGGAGGCAAACGTGTGCGATGTCTGCTTGCATTTGCCGCTGGGGAAAGTTCCGCTGCGTCGATAGATGTTCTGGAAGTTGTTGCGGCTTCAATCGAAATGATCCATGCTTACTCCCTTGTGCACGATGATATGCCAGAAATGGATAATGATGTTCTTCGTCGTGGCAAACCAACCTGTCATGTTCGTTATGGCCAGGCAATGGCGCTTCTGGCTGGTGATGCTCTGCAGGCCCGTGCTTTTGAGTTGCTGGCGAACCTTAATCTGGCTGTTCCAGAACGTAAGCTGCGCATGATTAAAATATTAAGCAAGGCAGCGGGACCTGCAGGTATGGTGGGTGGTCAAGCAATTGATTTTGTGAATGTTGGCATTTCGCTTAGTTTCCAGCAGCTTGAACGTATGCATCAGCTTAAAACAGGTGCCCTGATTCATGCTGCAGTTATGATAGGTGGTCTTGCAGGAGATCTGGGTCAAGACCGTGAAGAAATTCTCGATGCTTATGGAAGGCAGGTGGGGTTGCTTTTTCAGGTGGTTGATGATGTATTGGATGCAGTGGCCAGTACAGAATTGTTAGGCAAGACTGCTGGTAAGGACGCTGAAGACCATAAACCAACCTATGTTACGATTTTAGGTCTAGATACTGCTCGGAGATTTGCAGTTGATTTGCATAAATCGGCTGTTTTATCGGTCTCCTCACTCGGGCGGGAGGGGCACAATCTTGTTGAACTCGCAGATTTTATTTTGCAACGGCAGTTCTGAATCTCATGACTGAATATCTGGAACGGATTAATTCTCCCGCTGACTTGCGGGCTCTTGATCGGGGGGAACTACACGAACTTGCTGATGAGCTTCGGGCTTTTTTGCTGGATAGTGTTTCGCAAACAGGTGGCCATTTAGCTTCCAATCTTGGGACGGTCGAATTGACCGTCGCCCTGCATTACGCTTATCACACCCCGTATGATCGATTGGTTTGGGATGTTGGTCACCAGGTATACGCACATAAAATTCTGACTGGAAGGCGTCTTGCCATGGAGCGCTTGCGAATGCGAGGGGGAATTTCGGGGTTCCCCCGGCGTGAAGAGAGTGAGTTCGATACTTTTGGTGCAGGTCATTCATCCACTTCCATATCTGCAGCATTGGGGATGGCCGTGGCTGCACGAATGAGGGAGGAAGATCGCAAGGTGGTGGCTATAATAGGAGATGGCGCCATGACGGCCGGTATGGCTTTTGAGGCTTTGAACAATGCGGGTGCCATGGATGCGAGTCTTCTCGTAGTCTTGAACGACAACGATATGTCTATTTCGCCTAATGTTGGTGCCCTTAACCAGTATCTCGCTAAATTGCTGGCTAGCCGGTTTTATTCTGTTGTTCGCCGGGGCGGGGAAAAAGTGCTGGGGATTGCCCCTGGTATTTTAGAGCTTGCTAAACGGGCTGAAGAGCATGTCAAGGGCATGATGATGCCTGGTACATTGTTTGAAGAGTTTGGATTCAATTACATTGGCCCCATTGATGGGCACGATCTTGATGCGCTGATATCCTCTCTTCAGAATATCAGGGATTTCAATGGTCCGCAGTTTCTGCATGTGGTCACCAAAAAAGGGAAAGGATACAAGCTCGCTGAAGATGATCCTTGTTTTTATCATGGTGTAACAAAGTTTGATCCGCAGAACGGAATGGCTCAACCGGTTAAATCTTCCCGCCCCAGCTATACGCAGGTTTTCGGGGACTGGATCTGTGATATGGCTTCAGTAGATGATCGTCTTGTAGCGATCACTCCTGCAATGCGTGAAGGATCTGGTCTGGTGCGGTTTGCTGAGGAGTATCCCGATCGCTATTTTGATGTTGGCATTGCCGAGCAGCATGCGTTGACATTTGCCGCAGGACTTGCTTGTGAAGGTTTAAAACCTGTGGTTGCTATTTATTCAACGTTTTTGCAGCGAGCCTATGACCAGCTTGTACATGATGTTCTGATTCAGAATCTCCCTGTTGTTTTTGCCGTTGATCGGGCTGGCATAGTTGGGGCAGATGGTGCAACTCATATGGGTGCATATGATCTAAGCTTTTTACGTTGTCTGCCCAATTTGATAGTGATGGCCCCGAAAGATGAAAATGAATGCCGTCAGATGCTCTATACTGCCTATAGGCAAAATAGCCCGGTTGTTGTTCGATATCCAAGGGGAAGTGGTAGTGGAGTGAAAGTAGAGCAGGAGATGCAGGAATTGCCTATAGGGCTAGGTGAAGTGCTTAGGCCTGGGAGGCAGGTGGCAGTCTGTGCATTTGGCAATCTCGTTGCTTCAGCCCTAGAGGCAGGAGAACAAATAAATGCAACGGTTGTGAATATGCGGTTTATAAAACCCCTTGATGATGAATTGATAGCGACATTGGCCCGTTCGCATGATTTGCTTGTTACTGTTGAAGAAAATGTGATCATGGGTGGGGCTGGGTCAGCGATAGCCGAATCCCTTGCGCGACAAAAAATTAATATTCCTATTTTGCATCTGGGTTTGCCTGATACTCCAGTTGAACATGGTTCACAATCTGAGTTAATTGCTGAATGTGGTCTTGATTCAGCTGGAATTCTAAGTTCCATACGTGCCAGATTATCCGAGTAGATTGCTCAGGTATACGGTTTGTCATATAATTTTCAAACGTGCATAGATGCCGTTACCTGGGAAACTATTATGAATCAATGTGAGATATTGCCCATTGCTGATGTACAAAATACTCCTGATACGAGAAAACTCGCAATTGACCGGGTTGGGATAAAAGCAATTCGTCATCCTGTAAAAGTGGCGGATAAAAACGGCGGTATTCAGCATACAATAGCCTTATTTAACATGTACGTTCACCTCCCGCATAATTTTAAGGGAACGCATATGTCGAGATTTGTAGAGATTCTTAATGGCCACGAAAGGGAGATTTCTGTTCGTTCATTTGAGCCGATGCTGCGAGATATGGTGAAGCGGCTTGAAGCCGGTTCAGGGCATATTGAAATGAGTTTTCCATACTTTATTAACAAATCTGCCCCAGTTTCGGGCGTCCAAAGTCTCCTGGATTACGAAGTGACTTACAATGGTGAAATACAGGATGATCGGTATGAGCTCGAGATGAAAGTTGTGGTTCCGGTAACCAGCCTATGCCCATGCTCCAAGGAGATTTCCAGTTATGGGGCACACAATCAGCGTTCTCATGTGACTGTTACGGTTACAACAAGCGGTTTGGTCTGGATCGAGGACTTAATCCGGATGGTGGAGGAAGAAGCGTCATGTGAGCTTTATGGCTTGCTCAAGCGTCCGGATGAGAAGTTTGTTACCGAACATGCGTACGATAACCCCAAGTTTGTTGAAGACATGGTTCGGGATGTTGCGGCCCGGTTAGTAAAAGACGACCGGATTATTGCTTTTACTGTTGAATCTGAAAATTTCGAATCTATTCATAATCACTCTGCTTATGCGTTGATTCATAAGGATAAACGGATAGGTTGATGATGATATTCCTACCCAATCCTGTCATTTAACGGGATTGGGGGGATGATGGTATGAGGGTTTTTGTGAGCTGTCTGATTACCAGGATGAGTCCAGAACACTGAAAAACTCTTTCTGCATGAAAAGCCAATTTATTAAAACAACCATTAGTCGCGAAAATTAATAAACTGTAATGGGAACTCAATGTGGGTTTTTTTTATCAGTGCAATAGCTTCCTGTAAAGTATCACGTTTTGTTCCCGATACCCTTAAACTGTCCCCCTGTATACTTGCTTGAACCTTTAGTTTGCTGTCTTTAAGTGAGCGAACCATCTTTTTTGCAAGTTCTGTTTCGATCCCAGTCTTCACGGTAATAGTTTGTTTGACCTTGTTCCCGCTAATTTTTATGGGTTCTTCCAGATCCAGGCATTTTATGTCAATACCACGTTTGACTAATTTGTTGTTGAGAATATCAGTTATCTGCAGTAATTTGAACGTATCGTCCGCAAAGATGGATAGAGCTAGTTCGTTTTGTTCAATCCTTGCATCTGAGCCTTTAAAGTCAAATCGGGTAGAGACCTCCCGATTGGCCTGTTCGACTGCATTGCGCACTTCCTGTTTGTCGATTTCTGAAACAATGTCAAAAGAAGGCATGAATAATCCTTAGCCAAAATGACAGATGTAACTCAAGGTTTCTATAGTTTCAATATCAAATGATGAATTTTCCGGTATGTTGAACGATTCTCCTGCCTGGTAGTAGGTATAAGAGTTTCCATGCCCGACCCTGATGCGGCATTGACCATCTAGTATTTCCATACGCTCAGGCGCATTTGTTTGAAAGGTTAAACAACTGGGGAAAATGACACCTAATGTTTTTTTGCTCCCATCGGGAAATTCAATGGTATGGCTGATACATTTACCCTCAAAGTAGATATTGGCTCTGGTCAATACATTTACGTTATCGAATCGTTCCATGTTTAATCCAATTTACGAAGTTTGGCCCTGATGCGCATCCGCAGGGCATTGAGCTTGATAAAACCCTCAGCATCTTTTTGGTTATAGGCACCTGCGTCGTCTTCAAAGGTTGCGATAGTGGCATCAAACAGTGAGTCAGTAGTTGATTCGCGTCCGACAATCATGATGTTTCCCTTGTAGAGTTTGATCCGGACCAGTCCATTTACTCCTGTCTGGGAGGCATCAATCATTTCTTGAATGAGAAACCGCTCTGGACTCCACCAGTAGCCATTATAAATAAGTGAAGCATAACGTGGCATCAATTCATCTTTAAGGTGGGCTACTTCACGATCCAGTGTAATGGATTCAATGGCTCGGTGTGCTTTGAGCATAATTGAACCTCCGGGGGTTTCATAACATCCACGTGATTTCATTCCCACATAACGGTTTTCTACAATATCAAGCCGTCCTACTCCATGACGATTACCCAGACAGTTTAGTTCGGCAAGAATTTGAGCTGGTGTCATTGAAGTGCCATTTATGGCTACAATGTTTCCCTGGGTATACGTTAGTTCAATATATTCTGGTTTGTTAGGAGCCATTTCTGGAGAGGTGGTCCAGCGCCACATGCTGTCTTCGGGTTCTGCTGCAGGGTCTTCGAGAATTCCACCTTCGTAGGAAATATGAAGAAGGTTGGCATCCATGGAATAGGGTGATCCTCCATGTTTATTTCGAGTGATATCGATACCATGATGTTCAGCGTAAGCCAGTAATTTTTCGCGTGAAGTAAGATCCCATTCTCTCCAGGGAGCGATAACGCGGATATTGGGTTCCAGTGCGTAATATCCGAGCTCAAATCGAACTTGATCGTTTCCTTTCCCTGTCGCCCCGTGGGACACGGAATCTGCACTGGTTTTACGGGCAATTTCTATCTGCCGCTTAGCAATAAGGGGTCTCGCAATGGAGGTGCCAAGCAGGTATTCACCTTCGTATACGGCATTGGCTCTGAACATGGGGTAGACAAAATCTTTAACGAACTCGTCCTTCAGGTCTTCTATAAAAATTTCCTTGACCCCAAGTTTTTGGGCTTTCTCTCGTGCTGGTTCTACTTCCTCACCTTGGCCGATATCGGCAGTAAAGGTTACGACTTCGCAATGATATGTATCTTGAAGCCATTTCAGAATGACTGAAGTATCCAGACCGCCTGAGTAGGCCAGAACAACTTTTTTGATGTTTTCCATACAGTATTCCTGCTGCTAGGTCATTATTATTCAATTTTTCCGATGAGTAGAAATTCAATGAGTGCTTTTTGGGTATGTAGACGGTTTTCTGCTTCGTCCCAGACGACAGATTGGGGACCGTCAATTACCTCTTTTTGAACTTCCTCGCCTCTATGGGCGGGTAGGCAATGCATGAATATTGCGTCGGGATGCGCGAGCTGCATCATTTCTTCATCTACACGGAAGTCTGCGAAGTCAAGTTTTCGTTCTTCAGTTTCATCCTCGTATCCCATGCTCGTCCAAACATCTGTTGTTACCAGATCTGCTCCTGCTGCTGCTTCATTCGGATTTGTAAAACATTCAAAGTGTGTGGGCTCGAAATTGTCCAGTCTTTCAGGTTCGACTTCATAGCCAGGCGGGGTGCAGACATGAAGGTTGAAATCAAGAATTTTGGCAGCTTGCATCCAGCTGTTGCAGACATTATTGGAATCACCAATCCATGCAACAGTCCGTCCCTTGATAGCACCCCGTTTCTCGATAAACGTGAAAATATCAGCCAGAATCTGGCAAGGGTGGTATTCGTCAGTCAGCCCATTGATGACGGGAACCATGGAATGCCTCGCGAACCGTTCAATAATATCCTGTTCAAAAGTGCGAATCATTACAATATCAACCATTCTTGAGAGGACCCGGGCTGTGTCTTCAATAGGTTCTGCACGTCCAAGCTGGGTATCTCTTGGAGATAAAAATAACGCTGTCCCCCCAAGCTGGTGCATGCCTGTTTCAAAAGAAACTCTGGTTCTGGTTGAGTTTTTTTGAAAAATCATTGCAAGTGAGCGAGCCTTGAGAGGCTGGTATAATTCATGGTTCCTTAGCATTTCCTTGAGCACGGAAGCTCGGCGAAACAGGTATTCAAGTTCGCTCTTAGTTAAATCTTTAAATTGTAAAAAATGCCTGACTTGCATAAAAAAACTGCCTCGTATCGGTTGTTGGCTTAGTCCTCTGCCAGGAAATGTTTGATTAATGGCACCAGGCGTTTGATTAGTTCTTCAGCTTCCTCATGTTTCATAATAAGAGGTGGCAAAAGCCGAATTACATTTTCGGATGTAACATTGATAAGGAGACCATGATCCAGCGCATTCATTATCAAGCAACTGCATGGTCTGTCGAGTTCAATTCCAATCATAAGTCCATGACCACGAACTGCAACTACACCTGAACACCTGGAAAGTTGTTCGGTAAGGGTCGAGAGTAAAAAATTTCCCAGCAAGGTTGCATGTGCTATAAGTCCATCTCTTTCAATGATGTGTAGAGTGGTAAGTGCTGCAATGCAGGCGAGGGGATTCCCCCCGAATGTAGAACCATGATTTCCTGGACCAAATACGCCTGCAGCCGGTCCTGATGCGAGGCATGCACCGATTGGCACTCCGGAACCGAGACCTTTTGCGAGTGTCATGACGTCGGGTCGTACCCCCGCATGTTGATGTGCAAACCAGTTTCCGGTTCTGCCAATGCCACTTTGTATCTCGTCAAGAATCAGTAGCCATCCGTGTGTATCACAAAGAGCCCTTAATGCAGGCAAATATTCTGGATCAGGGACATTGATACCCCCTTCTCCCTGTATGGGTTCAATCAGGATGGCAACGATACTGCTTAAATGTTCTGCGGTAGGGTGGATAACGTCAGCATTCCCATAGGGAACCCGGATAAATCCAGAAACAAGTGGCTCAAATCCAGCTTGAACTTTCCGGTTCCCGGTAGCAGAAAGGGTAGCCATTGTGCGCCCGTGAAAACTTTTTTCTGCAACGATAATTGTAGGTGATGAAATCCCCTTGCGATGACCATAAAGCCGAGCAAGTTTGATAGCGGCTTCATTGGCCTCCGCACCCGAGTTGCAGAAAAAAACCTCCTCCATGCCAGAGATATCAGCCAGACGGTCAGAGAGAGCTTCCTGTTCGATTATCCTGTAAAGGTTTGAAGTGTGAATTAAGCGACTGGCTTGGGTACAGATTGCATGAGTTAACTCTGGGTGGTCGTGACCGAGTCCGTTGACAGCAATACCGCTCAAGGCGTCTAGATAGCAGTTTCCTTCTTTATCCCATAACCACACTCCTCTGCCGTGATCAAAAGCTATTGGCAGTCGAGCATATGTATTCATTAAATGTGACATATAATTATTAAGAACCAAAACAAAAGACACGGCATCTGCTGTCACCGTGTACCTGATTGTTATTCCTATCTGTAGGTCTTGACTAACAGTCGTTCAGGAAAGGCGTCAAAATTGGCGCCACTGTAGCTTTACGGGAAGCATCTTGAGCGCTTCCCCGACCCTCTTCACTGGCGCACGAAAAAATAATTTTCATCTGAAAAATCTTACCTTGGCAAGCTATTGCCTTCATTCTAACACAATTTTTCTCTGTAGCGCTTATTCTGCTTTGGATTGACGGGTAATACAATTTTTATGTTTGTATTAGATCCATATTGCTGATTCATGTGTATTTGGCGCTTGCCAGCTAGAAAATCGGGAACAAGTCTTCTTACGCTTTGGTGATGTATCTGATAAACTGGCTAGGTTTGTAAGAGGTTTGTTTAGAGAACTGGTTTAATTACCTGAAACGTAAAATTATGGACATGAATTCAGAAATTATCATTCAAGGTTTAACTTCTGCAGGCAAGCCTTTTCGTCCAAGTGATTGGGCTGAGCGTCTTTCGGGTGTTTTTTCGACATTTGGCGCAGATCGACGTATGTGTTATTCCCCTTATGTTCGTCCTGTAGATATCAATGGGGTGAAGTGCGTATCGGTTAATAAGGCACTTGAGGCAGAGGATGCCATGGCCTACCGTTTCCTGATCTCGTTTGCCAAAGATAATGATTTACAGATGATAGAAACGAACGACCAGAAAGCTGCCAAGGCATAATAAAATTGCAGGGTTTAACCGGTTGGGATCTGGTCACTATTCTAGGTGACCTGTTGGCTCCTGATGTGATTTGCGTGTGAAGGTTGACTGAGTCTTGGGGGTGGGACAGGATTGCCGCCAATGTTAGGAATCAATTCCGGTTTTGCGGCGTTACTCTACCTGAGTAGGTACGCAGAATCTCGCGAATCCATAGTGATGATGCATCAATCACATACAAGCCTATCTTTAATAAGATAGGCTTGAACTAGATAAATTAAAAAACCCAGGCGCACCGTCTAATTGTTCAGTTTAACGCCTTGATAGCACTGTTTAAACGGGTTTTGTGGCGGGCTGCCTTGTTTTTGTGAATGATTTTTTTGTCAGCGATTTTGTCTATGATGCTCACCGATTCACGGTATACAGACTGGGCAGCTGTTTTGTCGCCCGAAGCAATAGCTTTTGTGACTTTTTTAATAGCCGTACGAAGGGTTGAGCGCAAGCTCGCGTTGTGGGCGCGTTGCTTGAGAGATTGTCTCGCACGTTTTCTGGCTTGTGCGCTATTTGCCATGGAAACTCCTCGTTCAAGGTGCCGTAAAAATCTTTGCATCATATGATTTTTTCCCTATTTACGCAACTGTCTTGCTTCCATTGGGGGAAGACTGAGGGGTGAGGTATTGTTTTCCTTGTCTGAATTTCATCAACTAACTAATTGTTAAAATTTATGGCATGGCTGATTTTTTCTGATTCCAATATGAAGGGAATTTTTATTAGGAATAAAATTTTTTATTGTGCGAACTAGAAATAAAGGACATTTCAGGGGTTATCCTGACAGTTCCAATTAAAAAGACTTTGTTTTTTTAGGTTTTGAAAAAAACTTTGTCTAGTGTTTAGCCTTGGATCAGGTTCTATCTGTGATTGATCCAAGGTGCAAATAATTTTTTCAAAAAAGTTTTAGCGGGATTTGATGTTATTACAACCCTTTCATTAAGCGATGCATAACTTTCTGCAGGGTGCTGTGTGGACTTTTTGCATTTCAATGGCATCTTGGCGGACTACAATGAAGCCTATACCATAGCGGTTTGCAAAAGAATCAGGATAATTCTGTGAATCTTCTCAAGGTTCTGGCTCGCGTTGGCAGCATGACATTAATTTCTAGGCTGCTCGGTTTTGTACGAGATGCCGTCATTGCCAGAGTATTTGGGGCAGGGCTCGTTACTGATGCTTTTTTTGTGGCTTTTAAAATTCCAAACTTTCTTCGCAGAATATTTGCAGAAGGCGCATTTTCACAGGCGTTTGTCCCGATCCTGGCAGAGTACCGTAACCGACGGGGAGAAGATGAAACAAGGTCCCTTGTCGATCATGTGGCTGGCATGCTGGCATTATCTCTTTCAATTGTTTCCATATTAGGGGTATTGCTTGCTCCATTAATCATCTATATCAATGCACCTGGGTTTGTTTCCAACCCTCACAAATTTGAACTTACGGTTTCATTGGTGCGGGTTACCATACCCTACATTCTTCTTATATCTCTTTCGTCATTGCTGGGCGGTATCCTCAACACCTGTAACCAGTTTACCATTCCTGCCATTACCCCTACTTTGCTTAACCTTTCTTTTATTGCATTCAGCCTGCTGTTTGCAAACCTGTTTCATCCATCCATTATGGCACTTGCATGGGCGGTTATTTTTGGAGGGGTGATCCAGTTCTTATTCCAGATTCCCTTTGTTCGTCATGTCGGTCTTATGCCCAAATTTCGCCTGGATTGGCATCACTCTGGAATGCGACGAGTGATGCGGCAGATGGGGCCAGCTATTTTTGGGGTTTCCGTAGCACAGATAAGTATATTAATCAATACTATATTGGCTTCTTTTCTTGTTACCGGCAGCGTATCTTGGCTATATTATGCAGATCGCTTGATGGAGTTTCCTACGGGTGTAATGGGTGTGGCCTTAGGTACCATTCTTCTACCAAATCTTTCCAAGCATTATTCAGATGATTCCCATGAAGCCTATTCGGATTTGCTGGACTGGGGTATTCGACTTACGTTACTTCTCAGCCTGCCCGCAGCAATTTCACTTGCCATTCTTTCAAAACCTCTTGTAATCAGCCTTTTTCAGTATGGGCATTTTAATGCCTTTGACGCCATGATGTCTGCACGTGCAGTACTTGCTTATAGTATTGGACTGTCAGGACTTATCATGATCAAGGTGTTAGCCCCGGGATTTTATGCCAGACAGGATATTCGTACTCCAGTTAGAATTGCGATAGTCAGCCTTCTGTTTACCCAGTTTTTTAATCTTATTTTTATCTGGCAACTTAAACACGCTGGATTGGCCCTATCAATTGGGCTTGGTGCCTGCATAAATGCGACACTTTTGTACCGTGTTTTAATCAAGCGAGGGATTTATGTGCCCAAACCAGGCTGGGGACGTTTTTTGACGGCGGTTTCTGCAGCCCTTGCTGTAATGGGATTGTTTCTCTGGTTTGCTTCTGGCCCTGCATCCCGCTGGATTGATTCAGATGTAGTTTGGCGTCTTGGGCATTTAGGCTTTCTTGTTGTTGGTGGTGCAGTGCTTTATTTCATAACCCTCGGGTTGTTTGGAGTGAATTTAAGCCATTTTATAAAACGCTCAGCTTAAATAATAAAATGGAATAAAAAAATAAAAATACATTCTTTATGTGAATATTAATTGCCTGTTATTATTGGAAACGCTGGTTAATTTGGAGGAGTAATGGGCAAGGTTTATCTTGTCGGTGCCGGACCGGGGGCTGTAGACCTCATGACATTGCGTGGAGCACGCATACTGGCTTCAGCCGACATTGTTTTCTACGATGCCCTGGTTGGGAATGAATTGCTATCGCTAGCACCTCGAGCGATTCATGTACCTGTGGGTAAACGATCGGGAATAGCCTCTACGGATCAACGGATAATTAACCGTTGTCTTGTTACAGCAGCCCGTCATCATCAGTGTGTTGTCAGGCTTAAAGGGGGAGACCCGATGGTTTTTGGTAGAGCGCAGGAGGAACTGGACGCTCTGTCAGCGGCTGGGATTGATACTGAGGTGGTTCCGGGTATTACAACGGCGCTTGCTGCAAGTGCCCAGGTTAAAATAGCCTTGACGCGACGAGGTACAAGTCGAAGCATAATTTTTGCCACACCGGCCATTGGCGATGGAGAAGCAGACTCAGATTGGGCTGCTGCCATCAAGAGCCAATCAACGGTTGCTCTGTATATGGGTCTCAATCAGGCTGAACGTCTGGTGCAATCCATGAAATTTCACGGGGTGCCAGGAAATACTCCGGTTCTGGTGATGGAAAATGTTTCAACTCCAGATGCAAGACAGATGGTAACGACCTTGTCTGAACTTCCTGAGGCTAATAACTGGCGTCATGATGGCCCCGTAATGGTTCTGATAGGCCGTGTTTTTGACAGGATGGTTCAAACGGAAGCAGTAGAGTTGCTTGAAGCGCTTCCAGGCTGAAACGTGGGGCGACTGGTTTTTAAAGTGTGAAAGCGGTATGATCCCCATTTTTGTCTTCTATGTTGATCTCCCACGGATTCTCAAGTCGGATAGGGCGGCCGTTTGCGCTGACCATTGGTAACTTTGATGGTGTACACATTGGCCATCAAAAGTTGTTGATAGATTTGGTCAATGCAGCTCATGCAAGCAGCCTGGCTTCCTGCGTCATGACGTTTGAGCCTCATCCCCGTGAATTTTTCAATCCAGATTCTGCCCCTTCGCGGTTAACGGGTCTTCGAGATAAATTATCCGTTATATCTGCTCTTGGGGTGGATGAAGTCATAGTATTGCCGTTTAATCATGCTCTTGCCGGTATTGCTGCAAAGGAATTTGTTGAACGGCTGCTTGCGCTTGGAATGAAAAGTTTACTGGTAGGAGATGATTTCCGATTTGGTGCGCGCAGGGAAGGTGATTATCCCTTGCTGGAATCCCTTGCAGGGTCAATGGGCTTTACCCTGGCCCGTATGTCAAGCGTTGCAATTTCAGGTACACGTATTTCAAGTACTACCCTGCGTTTGGCTTTGGCAAAAGGAGAGTTTTCCCAGGCTTCTCAGCTTCTTGGCCGCCCTTATGGAATTACTGGACGAGTTGTTGAAGGAGATCATATTGGACGCAGTATAGGTTTTCCAACTGCCAACATACAGATGAAAATCAACCGTCCGCCTCTTGGAGGGATTTTTGCGGTTCAATTGCATGGTATTTCTGGGTATCCTTTGCCTGGAGCTGCCAGTTTGGGTGTTCGGCCAACGGTTACTGATACTAAAGTACCTGTACTTGAAGTTCATTTAATTGATTTTGATAAAGATATATATGGCAGTATTGTACGTGTTGAATTTCTTCATAAGCTGAGGGATGAAATAAAATATTTGAACCTGGATTTGCTGACTGAGCAAATTTGTCGTGATGTTGAAGATGTAAGAGAATATTTCGCCCGGCTGGATGGGCCGGTAACCTGAAGTGGGAACGTACGTATGGCAGAATATAAGAAAACCTTGAATTTACCTGACACCGCATTTCCGATGCGAGGGGATTTGGCGAGACGCGAACCGATGATGCTGGAAGATTGGCGAAAGAAGGATTTTTATGGCCAAGTGCGCCGCGCAAGGCTTGGAAGACCAAAATTCATCCTGCATGATGGTCCTCCTTATGCAAATGGGGATATTCATATCGGTCATGCGGTAAACAAGGTTCTGAAAGATATTATAGTCAAGAGTAAAAGCCTTGAAGGTTTTGATGCGCCTTATGTCCCGGGTTGGGACTGTCATGGTCTTCCAATTGAACTCATGGTTGAAAAAAAACATGGTAAAAACATTCCTCCCCGTCAATTCCGGGCGTTGTGCAGGGAATTTGCAAAAGAACAAATCGCACGTCAGCGAAAGGATTTTGTTCGACTTGGTGTCTTGGGAGATTGGGAACATCCATATTTGACTATGGATTTCAGCTTTGAGGCCAATATTATTCGCACACTGGGAGCGGTGCTTCAAAATGGGTATTTATACCAAGGACAAAAACCAGTTCACTGGTGTATTTCGTGTTTATCTGCCTTGGCAGAGGCCGAGGTTGAATATGAGGAGCGAGTTTCTCCAGCCATAGATGTGTTATTTCATGCTGTGGATGCAAAAGCGCTTGCAACTGCATTCAATCTTCAATTGCCCTTATCAGACGTTCATGCGGTAATCTGGACAACCACCCCTTGGACTCTTCCTGCTAATGAAGCAATAAGTGTGAATTCCGAATTTGTCTATGATCTGATCCAGACCTCTCATGGTGTGCTTCTACTTGCTCATGAGCTTTCAGGAGAGTGCTTGGCCCGATATGGACTTGAAGGGCATCTTCTGGCTCAGGCAAGAGGCAAGGATCTTGAATTTCTTCTGTTTGAACACCCTTTTAGTGATCGCATTGTGCCCATTATTTTGGGCGACCATGTAACACTTGAAGCTGGAACAGGACTTGTACATACTGCTCCGGCCCACGGGTTGGACGATTATGTGGTAGGTAGCCGTTATCATTTGCCAGTGGATAATCCTGTAGAAGCAGATGGTCATTTTCGTCAGGATGAGCCCCTTGTTGGGGGCGTTGATGTCTTTGAAGCGAACAATGTCATTATTGAACGGTTAAAGACCATGGGTCGTCTTTTATGCCAAACCCAGTACAAGCATAGCTATCCGCATTGCTGGCGGCATAAAACCCCCATTATTTTTAGGGCGACAAGTCAATGGTTCATTGGAATGGAATCCGGAAATCTTGGCACCTTAAGGGATATTGCCAGAAAAGCAGTCAAGGCTACGGCATTTTATCCTTCCTGGGGGCGTGCACGTCTTGAAGGCATGATTGCGAATCGACCTGATTGGTGTATTTCGCGTCAACGTAATTGGGGGGTACCGATTGCATTTTTTTTGCATAATGAAACGGGTGTTCTGCACCCCCGCACATCTGAATTGATTGAGGATGTTGCAAAACTTGTTGAAAAAGAAGGGATTGATGCCTGGTTTGAACTTGATCCGGTTGAATTGCTCAAAAATGACGCGGAACATTATCATAAGGTAGTCGATACGCTTGATGTCTGGTTTGATTCCGGCGTTACTCATGCTTGTGTGCTTAAAACCCGACCAGAACTTGCCCATCCGGCAAACATGTATTTGGAGGGTTCAGATCAGCATAGGGGTTGGTTTCAGTCTTCATTGTTGACTGGATGCGCAACTGATGGCTATGCGCCTTATCAGAGTCTTCTAACCCATGGTTTTGTGGTAGATGGCCAAGGCCACAAGATGAGTAAGTCTCGAGGCAATGTGATCGCACCTCAAAAAATCATGGATAATCTCGGGGCGGATATTCTGCGTCTTTGGGTAGCTTCTACTGATTATGCAGGTGAAATGAATATTTCAGATGAAATCCTGAAACATGTTGTTGAAGCCTACCGGCGGATTCGCAATACCCTGCGCTTTCTTTTGGCTAATATTGCTGATTTTGATGCCACTGCTGAATTGCCTGTTGAAGAATTACTGGAAATTGACCGATACGCTCTTTGGCTAACGGCAGAATTGCAAAAAGAGGTAAGGCAGTGTTATGACCGCTACGATTTTCATCAGATTGTTCAGTTGCTTCAGGCTTTCTGTTCTGAGGATCTTGGAGGCTTTTATCTTGATATTTTAAAGGACAGGTTGTATACCTCTCGGATTGATGCACCAGCAAGGCGGGCAGCACAGCAAACGTTGTTTCATATTGTCCATACCCTGGTCAGGTTGCTTGCCCCCATTCTGAGTTTTACTGCTGAAGAGGTCTGGGCTCAACTTGAGGGTTCAGCAGATGAAACAATTTTCTCAAAATATTGGTATGTCCTTCCTCCTGATCCGGATCCGGCATTCATCACGCGTTGGAAAAAATTGAGACAGCTGCGTGAGGATGTGCAAAAGGAGCTAGAACGACTTCGTGCTGCGGCTTTGATCGGTTCCTCTCTTGGAGCAGAGGTGGAGTTGTATGTAAATGGCCATGAAGGTGATTTTCTAAGGGATATGGGGGATGAGTTACGTTTTATTCTTTTGACTTCCTCAGCTGTATGTTTTTCGTCTGGCCCTGCTGCACTTAAGACCCGTATTGAAGGAGTTTGTGTTGTTGTGAAACCAACCCTGTATCGTAAATGTGAACGTTGCTGGCATCATCGAGCTACTGTAGGCCGAGATTTGTCATGCCCGGAACTATGTGACAGATGTATCACTAACCTCTTTGGAGAGGGAGAAATTCGTCGGTATGCGTAAAATTTTACCTTGGCTTGTTTTGTCGGCGTTGATAATTATCGTTGATTATTTAAGCAAGATTGCCGTCAGCCACTGGCTGGGTAATGGGCAGACCGTTGTATTTTCTCCTTTTATCAGTTTTACATTAGCTTGGAATCAAGGGGCTGCTTTTAGTTTTCTTGCATCTGCAGGAGGCTGGCAGAAGGTATTTTTTATTGGGCTTGCTTTGCTTGCATCGATCATTATTCTCGTACTTCTTGTTCGACATGCTCGCAATTATCGTTTTTGCTTTGCTTTAAGTCTTATTCTTGGTGGGGCACTGGGAAATATGCTTGATCGCTTATTGTACGGACATGTAATTGATTTTATTCAATTACATTATGGGGCGCATTACTGGCCCACATTTAATGTGGCTGATTCGGCAATTACTCTTGGTGCGGTTTTGCTTATTGTGCAGGATTTAAGGCCCAGAAATCGCTGACGACGCAATGCACTCCTTTCCAGGATAATATGGAACGGGGTGAGAATGGAGTTTTTATGCAGATATTGCTTGCCAATCCTCGTGGTTTTTGTGCTGGAGTTGATCGTGCGATTGAAATTGTAGATCGCGCCCTTACACTTTTTGGCGCGCCGGTTTATGTGCGCCATGAAGTTGTGCATAACAAGTTCGTGGTAAATGAGCTACGTGCAAAGGGTGCGGTTTTTATTGAAGAGGTGAGCGAGGCACCAGATGGTGCCGTGCTTATTTTCTCTGCTCATGGGGTATCACGACAGGTCAGGGAGTTTGCCCATAGTCGAAATCTTCGGATTTTTGATGCTACTTGCCCGCTGGTAACCAAAGTTCATATGGAAGTTGCAAGGATGCGCGAGCAGGGTCATGAAATCGTGATGATTGGGCACCGGGGGCATCCCGAAGTGGAAGGAACGATGGGGCAGGCTGATGCTGGAATTTATCTTGTTGAATCCTGTGCTGATGTGAATAACATGAAAGTAAGGGATCCAGGCCGTTTGTCATTTGTTACCCAGACAACTCTGTCGGTAGATGATGCAAGTGAAATCATTAATGCCTTACGTACACGATTTCCTGAAATCAAGGGTCCTAAAAAAGATGATATATGTTATGCCACCCAGAACCGTCAGGATGCAGTGAAAATTTTATCTGGTCATTGTCAGGTAGTGATTGTAGTCGGGTCACCGAATAGCTCAAATTCAAATCGTTTGCGTGAAGTGGCTATTCATCATGGTGCCAGGGCATATATGGTGGATAATGCTGATCAGATCGATCCTGAATGGGTGTTAGGGATGTCACAGGTTGGATTGACTGCTGGCGCTTCGGCTCCTGAGGTATTGGTGCAGGAAGTGATAAACAGGTTGAAGGTGTTAGGCGCTTCTGATGTCATTGAAGTTGATGGAGTATCAGAATCGGTCATGTTTCCCATCCCCAGGAATCTGATTCCTATTCATATATCCTGAGTCTGCAGCTGGTCTGATTTGTAGTGTCATATAATCGTTTCTCGTGGAAGTTATTATGCGAATAAAACAGTGACAGCAGATGTGATCATTGTAGGGGCAGGACTTATTGGTCTTGCTACAGCTTATGAACTTTCAATGAACGGATACAAAGTCCTAGTCATTGACCGTGGACAGGTTGGACAAGAGTCGTCCTGGGCTGGTGGGGGTATTCTTTCTCCTCTTATGCCATGGGCTTATTCAGAAGCTGTTAATACCTTAGCAAGATACAGCTGTTCCATCTATCCGGAATGGGTAGATGGATTGATGGCAGAAGGAGGGGTTGATCCTGAATTGATATGCAGTGGACTTCTGCATTTACCCCCTTATGATTTGGATCAGGCCCTCGAATGGCTTCATCAGTATTCCGTTCATTCAGAAATTGTTAACGCAAAAGAAGTTGAAGCCGAGATTGGTTCAGATGAAGAAGCACTTTGGCTTCAGGAAATAAGTCAGATCCGTAACCCAAGACTTACGCAGTCTTTGAGGACCGTTCTGGAAAAACATGGTGTCAAGATACTAGAGGGGGTCGAAGTAAATGGGCTTATTGCTCGGAATCAGGCCATTGCTACTCTTGAAACTTCTCATGGAGAATTTGCTGCAGCAGCTTATGTTGTTACAGGGGGGGCTTGGAGCCGGTCCATTCTCGGGGCTTACGCATTGAATCTTTCCATTCGCCCCGTGCGTGGGCAGATGTTACTTTTTAAGGGTAGCCCTGGGAGGTTGAAAAGGATCCTATATTGTAATGGCACCTATATTATTCCTCGTCAGGATGGCCATATCCTCACAGGCAGTACACTTGAGGAGGTAGGATTTGATAAAAGAACGACATGTGAGGCACGTCAGGAACTTCATGCGCGCGCTGCTAAAATTTTACCCTGGCTTGAACATGCCGAATTTGTTCAGCAATGGTCAGGTTTGCGCCCTGGATCACCGGAAAGTGTTCCAGTCATAGATCGGCACCCTTATCTAAACAACCTTTATGTTAATACAGGCCATTTTCGTTATGGTGTTACCATGGCTCCTGGTTCGGCCAAGCTGATTCTCAGTCGCCTACTTGATCAGGAGTTTGCCATTAATGTGCTTCCTTATTCATGGCCATCTTAGAGAGTTGGTGTTAGAGGTGATTAGACAGAGTAAAAATTGTTCGTTAAACTAACTGCATGATCGAAATTACTTGTTCTCGTGAGAGTGTTCCTGCTTTGCTTAGGGCGCATGATATAACCCCGACGCATCAGCGAATTGAGATTGCTTATGCCTTGTTTTCACGTGGTGAACATTTGAGTGCAGATCAGGTTTTATCTGCCGTTAATCAATCTCACAGCGAAACTTCAAAAGCAACTGTGTACAATACACTTAATCTGTTTGTACGTAATCAGCTCATTCGTGAAGTAATCGTTGATCCTAACAAGGTGTTCTATGATCCCAATACTATGGAGCATCATCATTTCTATGATGTAGTAAACGGGCGATTGTACGATGTGGATGCACAGGAAATATCTGTACAAGGCTTACCTTGTCTTCCTGCAGGCATGGAAGCTGAAGGCATAGAAATTGTGATTCGCATCAGACCAAAATCTCAGTAGTTGCCCAGTCGGACTGACTCTCCTATAATTCACCCTTTCCCGCTGTCTTTAAGCAGCAATCCTAGAAAAAGCCGGAATAGCTCAGTTGGTAGAGCAGCGCATTCGTAATGCGAAGGTCGGGGGTTCGACTCCTCTTTCCGGCACCACACTTTAAGTATAATTTAATAATAATAATCAATATACTAAATGTTAATTATAGTTGCTTTTAGTTTCTTCCTGTTACAACCTGTATCAAAAAATAGCCTCTCTCGGACACAACTTCGGACACAGTTTTAACCGCCGAGAGAAAAATGGCAAGGGTTTATACAGTGGAGAATAAAGTTTTGTGGGTTGTAAAAAGTCAGACATGATCCAGTTGGCAGGCTTTAAAATACATATCGGGTCAAGAGAGGCTGTAAATAAATTTGTGTAAGTGTCCACGGCCTATTAACCTCTTGTTGAGGAAAATGACCGATGGACCTAAAGATGGATCGAGAGAAACTGAAAGCGCTGGCAAACGAACTTGCCAAAAACATCAAAACTGAAGCCGACCTGAACGCTCTGTCCAGGGAACTGCTGAAGCTTACCGTAGAAACCGCCCTGAATGCGGAGCTGACCGAACACCTTGGTTACGAGAAGCACGGTGACAGCCAACGGCCCCGAGGAAATGCGCGCAATGGC
>JAGWIG010000125.1 GCA_028873515.1 Pseudomonadota bacterium
TGAAGTTCAGATGTTTGCCACGCGGTGGATGTATGATTACAATCATGACCGCCCACACATGGCCTTGGGCGGGATGACACCGAAACAGCGGCTGGCCATGGTCGCGTAGCTCTACTTCTGACCCCAACTAAAAATGGGGGGATTACCGATAAACAGCAGCACAAGACAGGAGATATAATATAATGAAGGGAGCTGAGCAAGCCAAATACCAGAATCTTTTTATTATTTTTGTTTCTCTACTTAAATTACAGTCACTAATACCAAGCAACCAGTATGTTATAAATAACAAATTTATTTTTAAAGTTAAAACAGCTATAAAAATCTTTATATAGCCACATTAAATTATCTTTTTACTAACCTTATCATTTTTATAAGGTTTTCATGCACCATATTAGATATATCTATGAATAATTTTCTAGTAATCTGATCCCGAAAAGGCACAAATGCCAAGTATATTAATTACAGGTTGTTCAAGTGGTATTGGTTTATGTCTTGCCCAAAAACTTTTTTCCCGCGGATGGGAAGTATACGCAGGCGCACGGAAAGACAGTGATGTCAAACGCCTGGAAACACTTGGCCTTCAAAGTATCAAACTGGATGTCAGGGATGAGAGTTCAATTACCCTGGCACTCGATCATGTTTTGAACTTATCTGGCGGCAAACTGGATGCCCTCATTAACAATGCAGGTTATGGTCAGCCAGGCGCGATTGAAGACCTACGACGTGGAGTTATAATCGAACAATTTGAAACCAATCTATTTGGACCCATGTCCTTGACCAACCGTGTAATTCCAATCATGAGACGCCAAGGTTCTGGTCGTATTATAAACATCAGTTCTGTGCTTGGATTTGCTGCAATGCCTTACCGAGGTGCCTACAATGCCTCAAAGTTCGCCATTGAAGGATGGTCTGATACACTCAGAATGGAACTTGCCCACACGGGTATCAATGTTTCACTAATTGAACCCGGACCCATACTTACAAATTTTCGGGCTAATTCCTTCATTGCATTTAAACAAAACATTGAAGTTCAAAAGAGCAATTATCAAAACGAGTACACTGGAATGCTTGAACGGCTTAATAAAAAGGGTTCAACGCAACCCTTTACGCGGCCACCTGAAGCCGTTCTTGAAAAAGTAATTCATGCACTGGAATCCTCTAAGCCGAAAATACGCTACTATGTAACATTCCCCACCTATCTCTTCGCTTTTCTTCGCCATATCCTACCCTGGAAGCTATTGGATGCCTGTCTGCGAGTGGCTGGAAAAAACTGACGGGAAATAACTCTTTTTTTAGTCAAACCACCATTAAAAAAACTATTACGAGCTTTGAATGACGCACTAGGCAGCCTATAATGCAAAGCTACTTATTTGAATACCTAATAAGCATATTCCTTAATTTAATTTTGTAGCTGCAAACTATGGAACAATCCTCAAAGCCTAGCCTGATCCGCCGCCTATTGCATGAGCCCCCACCACTAGATTTTTTTGCCTCCCAAGCTTCATGGCACTGGATTATAGTCGCTACTGTTTGTATTGGTGCCTTTCTAGGTCAGCTTGATGCCAGTATTGTCAGTCTTGTCCTTCCAACGCTGCAGGACACATTTCATGTTCCGTTATCTGAGGTGCAATGGGTTGCTATTCTTTATCTTCTTGTATTAACGAGCCTAATTACTCCACTTGGGCGAATTGCTGACAAACTTGGCCGAAAATCCTTATATGTTAACGGATTTATTGTCTTCATTATCGGATCCGGGCTATGCGGCCTTGCTCCTAATCTTGCAGTGTTAGTTGCTGCAAGGGGGTTGCAGGGCATAGGCGCAGCGATGCTCCAAGCCAACAGTGTTGCAATCATCACAGCGGCTTCACCAAAACGTGCGCTGGGTCGCGCCATAGGTGTGCAGGCAACAGCACAGGCATTAGGCCTAGCCTTGGGGCCAAGCCTTGGAGGGATACTTATTGAAATATTTGGTTGGAGATGGGTTTTCTTACTGAATCTTCCTATTGGCCTTGCCGGCGCTTTGCTTGCCCGTTTTACTTTACCTCAAACTCACCATCATGGTGAATCTGCAAACCTGAATATTCCTGGAGCAATCTGGCTGACTATAGCCATTGCCAGTCTGCTCATGGCCCTATCCTGGCTACATTTAGCATTAGTTTTCCTACCTTTGTTTTTATTGGCGATTTTTTTCTTTTGGCAAAACGAACGTACCACAGACAAACCTCTTTTAGGACCTGTGTTACTTTCAATAAAGGGCTTTAAGCCAGGAATTGTCGCAGGGCTTTTATCTTACAGTGTGCTTTTTTCCGGACTTTTTGCAGTTCCAGTTCTTTTAGAACGTGTCTATGCAATCAAACCAGCCAGGGCAGGGCTTCTTCTAACCCTCATCCCAGTTTGCCTTACACTGGTTGCCCAGCTTGGTGGATGGCTTACTGATCGTGTTGGGCCAAAAATTCCAACAGTAACTGGTATGCTCATTGCAGGTTGCGGGACGTTGGCACTTTATTTTGGAGCTAATCATGAAATGCCGATTTTAATTATGGGCCTGGTTGGGCTAGGAGCAGGAATGGGGCTTTTCATACCAGCCAATAATGCCAGTGTAATGGGGCTTGCTCCTTCAACTCATCTGGGGCTTGCAGGGGGTTTATTAAACATGATGCGCGGCTTGGGAGGTAGTTTGGGAGTCGCGATTGTAAGCCTGGTTTTGTTACTTAATGGCAGTAATGGCATGGATATCGAAACGGGTCATATTCATACTCTTGCAGGTATTCGCATGACCATGCTGTTTTGCACGGTTTGCACGGTTTTAGCCGCATTCCTTTCTTACGAACGTGTATCAGTCATTAATTCAACAGATTCTTGTGACACCGATTTGCTCTGATGATATTTCCAACCATTATGAATTTTTTTTTGAGACCCTGATGTTTAGTATTTGATACGTTTACGCAGCCTGACCGGTTTCTCGCGTCTATGGCGCAAACGGATATTAAGCATTTCGACAGATAATGAAAAGAACATGGCAAAATAAATATAGCCTTTTGGCACGTGAATTCCAACGGCTTCAGTGATGAGGGTCAATCCAATCATGATTAAAAACGCCAAAGCCAGCATTCTTATAGTTGGATGACGATCTACAAACTCTCCAATAGGCTTTGAAGCCCTTAGCATGACAAGAACAGCTAGAATAATGGCACAAGCCATAATGGCAATTTCATCAACAAGTCCAAAAGCAGTGATAACTGAATCAAGAGAAAATACAATATCTAGCAAAGCAATCTGTACAATCACATTATTGATGCTTGACCGACTTGAAAGATTTCCATAATTTTCTTCTCCTTCCAGGTTTGAATGGATTTCCTGGGTTGCCTTGGCCAAGAGGAAAAGTCCACCTACCATTAAAATGATATTACGCCCAGTAATAGCATAGCCAGCCACAACCCACAGTGGAAAAGTTAACCGCATAAACATGGAGAGCACAAAGAGAAGAGCAAGTCGGGTTATCAAAGCGACACCAAGTCCAATTTTTCTTGCTTTATCACGCTGATTTAAAGGCAAACGCCCAACGAGAATAGTTATAAAAATAATATTATCGATACCTAAAACTATTTCCAGCAAGGTCAGGGTGAAAAGAGCTAACCAAGAGGCTGGGTTTTCTATCCAAATCATTTTATTTTTAACTCACTGAATTAATTAAATTTAACATAATTTCATATTCGTTAGAAATTAAAATTTCCAAATGTTTTATATCAATTCAGGGTAACGATTGAAGTAAAGAAAGAATATCATCACCTGTCCTACCAACCATGACCCACCATCCAATAATAAGCAAGAGACACCACATAATAGTAAAACATCATCCAAACCAGCTTTAATGCCTTATCCTGATTCTCAACCGGGTCCGTTGTAATGTGCTCATATACATGCAGAATAGCACTTACAGGCAAGCTAGGTTACTGGCCGAGGACATAATACTCTTTTAATATAAAGGATATTCGAGATAATCCAGAACTTCCTGTGATACCCCATATTCTGACAAAAATTAAAAGCGGACCGACTTTTAATCCGCCATTTATTGCGAATAATTTCTGTATCTGAAATTGGTTTGCCGTGCAATTTGGGATTGTATTCAGGATATTTTATAAAGCAGATACACGTGATCCTTGATTCTTGGTTTGGTTCTCAACTATCACTTAATCATAAAGCTATCATAAAAATATAGCTTAGATAAAACTCAACCATGTCATATAAATAACATGATACTGTATACAGCTGGATTCGCCCCCATATTCCCGTACCAGCAATATCAGTTAGCTGCTCGCCGCTTCTCCCTGAACATCCGTGGTGGCAGGTATCCCAACGCACTGTGCGGATGTTCTGTGTTATACCGTTCAAACCATTCCGGTAGTTGTTGCATGACCG
>JAGWIG010000046.1 GCA_028873515.1 Pseudomonadota bacterium
CGCTTCCTGTTCGTCAGGCCAGCGCTTTGCCATCCGGCTTCCTTCAGACTCGCAGTCGCCCGCGAAACCCTTGCCTTCGGCTAACTCTTCCCCTTGCCGGGCGAGTAGAGGACTTCCACCTCCAAGTGAGTGCGCCCTGCCGGGCGCACTGAAATAAGAACTGGCTTGCCCCAATAGGCATGCCAGTTTTCAGTTAGTAAAATCATTGGTTTCAAAGTTTGTCTAAATTTCCAGGTTCTGCTCCTTTTCACGAAATCGGGTCGCAAATGCGGCAGTGGTCAATATTCCCAACGCGCTGTGTGCCCTCTGACCTTGTTATAATCCTTGCGTCAATTTGGAATGATTTCACGCGCCTTGACAAGGTTCGTGAAGTAGTGCTCATTCAGGCACCCATCCCAGAACTTGCCGTTGAAGTTTTCGATATAGGCATTCTGGGTCGGCTTGTCCGCCTAAATTACCTTGATCTCCACATTGTTCCAGTAGGACCATCGTCCAGTTCCTTGCCGGTAAACTCCCACCCATGGTCGGCTCGAACAGTGGAGGGATAACCATGAAATCAAGCAGCCCGATCAAGAACTCGCACCACATCAACACCTGAAATCTCGAAGTCCACCCTGATATCCGCTGCCTCCTTGCTGGAGCTGTTCACGATATTCAGGTATTTAGCCCTGCGTCCATTACTTAGCACTTCCATCACGAAATCCATGCTCCAAACCACATTGGAACGACACGGCCAAGTAGTGGCTGCCGCGCGACCGCTATCCACTTGCGTTTTTTACATACGCTTGTTCACGGCCAGGTTCGCTTCGCTATACAGTCTATAGACCCGTATATATAATCGGCTGATCCGCTTGTCCACCTTGCGGCAACGTATGAAGCCTACGATAACCAAAGAATCGGCGCTCATGCGCCAGTTCGACAATCCCGGCCTTTCAATCACGCATTCTCCATCGTAACCATGGCAGATTACGAAATGCACTGCAAAATAAACCCACCGATCATCACTGCAAACGCATCACGCCTGACTTTCTGGACTAGCGCTTTACCCTGAAGAAAGGAACCTTGAGCACCTCGATATCCGGGTAGGCCTTGGCCAGCAGCTTTTTGAGCTTATTTTTATCCTCTGTTCACCCAGTTGCTTGGCATCACTCATCCATTCCGCCAAACTTGTCCATCACTTGTAGAATGAAGCATCGCTATACCCATGTTGGGGACAAAGCTCCGTCACCAAAACCCCAATCTCAGCTTGCTTCAAAAATCCGATGATCTGCTCTTCCGTGAATCGCTACTTTATGTCCGCTTCCTTTCCTAAAAAAGGACTTTACTAACTTCACCTTGTTATAGGTAGGGGGAGAAAATCCATATGGTTGTACGTTTGATGTTGATTCACTATCTTCGATCGTAAGCCACAACATAGGTGTCAGACAATTCATGATGTCTAATTCAATGTAACAATGCTTTATACAAATTTTGATGCTCGACAGCAATTTGTAGCCATTCATCATTTTCTATTTCACAATTAGATTTTTTAAATTTTCCTGCATACGTATTTAAAGCCATCCTCATTGATTGAATATCATCAATTTCAGAAAAATAAATATTACGTTCCTTATCAAATCCTATAGATGACCGCGTGGTAGTTAATATGAATGCGCCTTGCAATTCTGCGGCATGAATTGAGGTATTCCAAATTCCACCACCATCACAAAAAGGCAAAATAACAGCATCCGCAACAGCTAGCAATGCTGCGACATCATGTGAAGAAATATAACCTGTAATAGTTACTTTCCCTTCCCATGGAGGTTGAATCGCTCTTTGCTTAATCTTCTGATTATAATATTCGTTAGCCCCAAATTGTCCTGCTATTATAATTTGATCTAAATCAGGATCAGCAATATCAAATAAAAGCTCAGTGCCTTTATTTTGATTAATAAAGCCAAAAAAAACTACCAAACGCTTCTGTTTTTTTATATAGTTCTTCCTAATTTTAATATATTCACCTTCGTTTAAGGTTATTTTTGGAATAGCTGATGCACTCCTAATAAATACCACCTTCTTATATTTCAAAACACTTCTTAACTTTGGGTGTAACATTTCCAAATATTGCGGGCGAACTACCACCAAGCCACCTGTAACAATTGCTTTTAAATAAAAATTACAATCAAACGGCTTAATTGGAAACTCATGCCATGTTTGTACTATTTTCTTTCGCATTAAAAAACCAAGAATTGGCAACAACAAAGGTAATAATCCATTTTTATAACCTTGTGTTGGATATTGAATATGAATTATATCAGGACATGTAAGTAAAATGACTTTTACAACTTTCAGCAATTCAAAAACTCTCCAGCCCTTCATAATGGAAATAACCTCTATTTTACCTCCCATATCATTATGTTCACATCCACCAGTACTTGTCAGGACACTGACATGAGTTTTTGGGAGATCAGCCAAAGCCCTTGCCAAATTATAACTATAGTCACCCACACCACATACTAAAGGTGGATAAGATCCACTAATCAATAGCACCTTCACAGCTAATCTACCTTTTTAAATACTATCCAGCCGAATGTATATTTTTTTCCACTACATTCTATTGGAGCATCCTGACATTCATAATGAAAATCACCAACAGGTACCAATTTATATTTGGCAGCTTGCTCAACAAAATCTTCGATTTCTTGTTTGGAAAAAATTTTCCAGTCCATACCAAAAAATTGGATTTCATTTGTATCAATTTTTTCCGACCAATAATCAAAAGAAGCAATAAAATAGCCGGTTAGTTGCAAAAGACGTGATATCTCTTTTAACAATGCATGTTCATCAAACCCATGCTCAATAACAGAAATAGAAGTAATTACTTTAAACGAAGCATCCAAAAATGGAGTTTTCATAAAATTGCAGACTTCATAATGGATAGCATTTTGATATGGCATTTCTTTCAACGCAGCATTTAAGTCTGCTCCAGTTAAGTTGGTGTAACCTAATTTATATAAAGCAACAATTATTTCAGACGCATAACAGCCAATGTCTAATATTGGCTCATTTTTTTTAATATTTCGCTCAATAAATCCTAAAGTTTCAGACACATCCCAACTTTTTAAGTAATCTCCTAACACAACCCTATGCTTCAAACCAAAGCGTCTCAAAAAAGAATAAGTGATTGATTCAATTGATGATACACCCTTTTTCTTCAATATTTGTCGAGCATCCGCTATTTGTGATCTGTTTTTTAAAACTTCCATGACTATATTCCGCTTTCTTATTAACAATAAATTAATGGGCCTTAATCCAAAAGTCTCTCGTAGACCAAAGAATTCGCAATACCTCTTTTAATCGGTGAGAAACCAAAATAATTAAAACAAATGTAATTATTATCAATATAATGCCAACTAGTAGCTTTGTATATAATGGAAATGCACAACTAAAAACCCACTTACCAATTCCACCAGTCATTATTGATATCGCCAGTGGAAGCATTACATCTCCAAACAGCCACTGTATACCAATCCCTTTAAGCAAAGAACAATGGGTCATCCATGTCCCTACAAAAAGATAAATGACATTCAACAATGCCCAGGAACCCGCTCCTCCTACAGCCCCAAAATTTACGGTAAGGATAATAGTCATTGGAACCATTATCGATAGTAGTATCATATTAATCTTGAGTGGCAATCTAGTTGAACCATAAGCAAGTTGTATTGCAAATGGAAAATGCATAACCCCATTCAAGGTGGTACCTAATATTAATAATGAAGCAATTAATGCCGAGCTTGAAGCTACTTGTAGATTTCTAGTCCATAAATAAAGTAATTCTTTAGAAAACAAAGCGCATGTAATTGCTATTGGAAAAAATATTGCCAAAAAAGACCGGGTACCTACTTTATATAAATCAATCAATTTATTTGTCTCGCCTGATGCCACTAATGCTGTCATGCGAGGGTAAATAGCATTAAATAGTGGAGTTAACAAAATATACAGGCCGTTGGCTAAAACTCCAGCAAGTACGTATCGCCCAAAATCTCCTAAGCTAAGCATTTTACTTAATATAACCTTATTCATCTGTATCATTATAACGCCAGTAACAGTAATACCGCTCATACCTGCAGAAAACTTCCAAATTCGCTTTAAATCACCGAAATCAAATCGGCTTATATGATTTTTTTCACCAATTAATTTCCACATTAACCATCGCATAATAATTACATAAACCAATCCAACAAAAGCTTGCCAAATAAAAAAAGCCTGAATCGTTGGAGATACAAATGCAAGTACAGCAATCGCACCCAGGCTAGAAAGTGTGCCTATCAAGGCACCAACAGTACTAGATAATGCAACTTTCTGTAACCCCATCAATGCACCCATATAAAGTCCAACAGGCCAACGACAAGCCACTACCAATCCCATCAACATGACAGAATATTTCACAGTATCTTCTGAAAAATTAGAAGAATTTAGCCAATACTTAGAAATTAGTGGGGACAAAGAAAAAATAACTAAGGCTACCACACAGGCCATCACCCAGTACACTATAGACAATGTATGTAATAAATTCCTTCCCTCACTCATATTTCCTGAAGCCGAACATCGAGCTATTTCTCGATTGATAGTTGGAGACAAGCCTAAATCTAGAAGCTGTAAAAGTGCTTGTATAGAAGCATAAAATCCTATCAATCCATATGCCTCTGTACCTAAGTATTTAAGGTAAAAAGGCACTACAGCCAAACTGAGAAGTGCTCCCCAAATTGAATTAATAAAACCAACTGAAAAATTTCTCTTTAAACTCATCAAACATCACTCATGATAACTGTTTGTTTGATAACCATGACGTTTTACTAATTCATCACGTTCTGCACTCTTTAAATCCTCGTATACCATTTCCTTCACCAATTGATCAAAATTAATCTTTGGAACCCAACCAAGTTTTTCTTTTGCTTTTGAAGCATCTCCCAGCAGGGTTTCAACTTCTGTAGGCCGAAAATATCGAGGATCAACTGCGATAACACGTTTACCAGATACATCATAGCCCTCTTCTTTTACCCCTTCCCCACGCCATGTAATTTCAAAACCTAATTCTCTAGCTGCTGCATTAATATAATCACGCACACTATATTGGATCCCAGTAGCAATCACGAAATCTTCAGGTTTTTCCTGCTGTAACATTAGCCATTGCATTTCAACATAATCTTTGGCATGCCCCCAATCACGTTTAGCGTCCAAATTACCCAAATAAAGACATTCTTGCAGACCAAGTTTAATACGCGCCAAAGCACGAGTAATCTTGCGAGTCACAAACGTTTCCCCACGAACGGGTGATTCATGATTAAACAAAATACCATTACAGGCATATAAACCATATGCCTCTCGATAATTAACAGTAATCCAGTATGCATAGAGCTTTGCCACTGCGTAAGGTGAGCGAGGATAAAAGGGTGTAGATTCCTTTTGGGGAATCTCCTGAACTAGCCCATAGAGTTCTGAAGTTGAGGCTTGATAAAATCGGGCCTTATTTTCCATACCAAGAATCCGAATAGCCTCCAGTACACGCAATGCACCAAGAGCATCAGAGTTAGCAGTATATTCTGGTTCCTCAAATGACACAGCCACATGACTTTGTGCTGCAAGGTTATAAATTTCATCTGGCTGCGTCTGCTGGACAATACGAGCAAGGCTACTAGAATCAGTCATATCTCCATAATGCAAGAAAAATCTAACATCTTTTTCATGTACATCATGATACAAATGTTCTATCCTTGCAGTATTAAACAATGAGGTTCGACGCCGCATTCCATGCACTACATAACCTTTGTTCAATAAAAATTCCGCTAGATAAGCTCCATCTTGGCCGGTAATGCCCGTAATCAGTGCAACTTTTGACATGATAAATATTCTCTATAGTTATTTTACTGTTAGCCATACTGAAGCTTATGGAAAAACTTCTGCCTGACTAAGAAATTTTCCTTCACTATCTTTTGGCGATAAAAGCGGTTCACCTTCAATCGGCCACTGAATGCCAATCTGGGGATCATTCCATAAAAGACTGCGCTCGGAATCCTTGTCCCAGTACTGATTGGTCTTGTAATACATGTCTACTTCATCGGAAAGCGCCAGAAACCCATGCGCAAATCCTTCCGGTATCCAGAGCATCAGATTATTAACATCCGACAATGTCACACCGAACCATTTGCCAAAGGTCGACGAACTCCTGCGGATATCCACGACTACATCAAAAGCAGCTCCCCGGGTCACCCGTACCAGTTTCGCCTGGGCATGTCGAATCTGGTAATGCAGGCCCCGCAGCACATGCTGCCTGGAATGGGAGAAATTGTCCTGCACAAAATGGGGGGTCAACCCGGTTTGCCTGGCAAAGTCCCGCTCATTGAAGCTTTCAAAGAAATAGCCCCGATCATCAGAAAAGACCTGCGCTTCAATCAAAAGCACCCCGGATAACGATGTTGGCAACACATTCATGCACTTAACCTCATCAGCTACATTGTGTTCAGATTGAAATCACGATAATGGCCACTCGCACAGTCCTCAAGCCAGTCAACATGGGCAAGATACCATTGAACCGTCTTCATGATCCCGGTTTCAAAGGATTCAAGGGGTTTCCAGCCCAGATCCCGCTCTATCCTGTCCGCATCGATTGCATAGCGCATATCATGGCCTGCCCTGTCCTTAACGAAGGAAATCAGGGATGCATAACCTCCCTCAGGCCGCGCCTGAGGATAACATCCATCCAGCAAGGAACAGACCCCCGTCACGACCTCCAGGTTGGTCTTCTCATTGCGACCGCCTATATTATACACCTCACCGGGTTTGCCATGAGCCAGGACTACCCGTAGTGCGTGACAGTGATCGGCCACATAAAGCCAGTCCCGGATATTGCTCCCCAGACCATAAACCGGAAGAGGTTTACCCATCAGGGCATGATGGATAACCAGGGGAATGAGTTTTTCCGGAAACTGGAAAGGGCCATAATTATTGGAACAGTTCGTAATAATGACCGGTAATCCATAAGTATGGAAAAATGAGCGCGCCAGATGATCCGAGCCGGCCTTGGAAGCCGAGTAAGGGCTGTTCGGGGCATAAGGGGTTTTTTCTGTAAAGGGCGGGTCATCGGGTCCTAGTGAACCATAGACTTCGTCTGTTGAAACATGCACGAAACGAAACTGTTGCCTGTCTGAAAGATCCAGGCTTTCCCAGTATTGTCTTGCCTCTTCAAGTAGATTGAAACTACCCACCACATTGGTCTGGATGAAGACTTCAGGTCCGGCGATGGATCGATCCACATGGCTTTCCGCTGCGAAATGAATAATGGCCCGAGGTTGATGCAGCCTGAACAGATTCATGACCCAGGCACGATCCAGGATGTCTCCCTGTGCAAAGACATGCCGTTCGTCATGAGCCAGCGAAACCAGGTTCTGAAGATTACCCGCATAGGTCAGCTTATCCAGATTGACCACTTTGGTACCCATCAACCTTATCCAGTCGAGTACAAAATTGGAGCCGATAAACCCTGCCCCGCCTGTTACAAAAATCGTCTCATTCAACTTTTTGTGCCCCTATCAGAATCTTCAGGTTTCCTTGTCTCGACATGTTCTTCAAACCACAGCTGCATGCAGGTTTCAAGATCCGCCTCCCAATGAGGCTGCCTGATCCCAAAGACCCTTTCAAGTTTATCACTGGATAAAAGCGAATTAGCCGGGCGCACAGCCGCTGAGGGATATTGGGATGCTGGAATGGGTACCACCCTGGCAAGCGGACAGTCCAGCCGCATCGTCAGAATCGAAACGATATGCTGGGCAAACCTGTACCATGAAGCCTGCCCCCCTGCACTCAAATGATAAATTCCGGAATTTTCTGGATTCATTTTCCCGGACTGAAGGATTTTTTGGGTGGCATGTGCAATGGTTCGAGCCCAGGTTGGCGCCCCGATTTGATCACTTACGACACGAATTTCCGGTTTCTCCATTGCCAGACGGATGAGGGTCAGCAAGAAGTTCTGGCCATGGATTCCATAAATCCAGCTGGATCGAAAAATATAGCAGGACGCCCCGCTTTCCTGGACAGCCTTTTCTCCCTTAAGCTTGGACTGACCGTAAACATTGATGGGGGAAGGTTCGTCCTCTTCAAGATAGGGAGTGGATTTTTTCCCGTCAAAAACATAATCCGTTGAATAATGCACCAGCAACGCCCCGATTCGTTTCGCCTCCTGAGCCATGACGCCGGGTGCAACAGCATTGATTTCCATGGCGCGTTCCGGCTCGGATTCAGCCCGATCCACCCAGGTATAGGCCGCTGCATTCACAATGATATCGGGTTTAACTGAACGGATCCTCGCCCGAAGGGAGGCAAGATCAAACAGCTCCAGATCGCTTCGACCCAAGGCTATCATCTCACCAACGGATGGCAATACCCGCTGTAATTCCCGACCGAGCTGCCCATTTTTTCCAAATAGAAGAATGTTCAAAAGGAGTCCAGGTTATTGAAAATCAGTCAGGTGTCATGAATCAAAAAATCTCACCCGCAGCATCCTGCCCAGAAGATAATAAACGAGCCTTATCCTCCAGCGCAAAATACAGCCCAGGCTTGAAGCGCTGATTTGACTCGCATTGGCTTGATGACGCCGGTAACCAATCAAAGGCCGGCCCTCAAAATACACCTTGCCATAAATCGAATTCAGCAAGCCGATCCAGACATCATGCATCGGTAGGCCAGCTGGCATGGGTAAAATCAAGTTCAGCATCGTTCTCCTGAAAGCCATTACACACCCCATGTAACGGTTCTTCGCCAGATTGGCAAAAACCGTGTGTTTGAAAGGCGCGCCCAGCAATGCATAAAAGGACGTCATCGTGACCCGGCCTGTCTCATCCAGGATTTCTGCGTCACTCAGGACCAGGGTTGTTTCAGGCTGAGACTGAAAAATATCACAAACTGTACGAACCTTGTCTTTTTTCCACAAATCGTCCTGGTCACTTAAAAAAATAATATCCCCCGTTGCCTCTTCCAGCGCCTGCTGAAAACTCTGAACAACCCCCAGGTTGATTTCATGTTCAATGATCCGGATGCGATCATCATGACAGGAACGGATTCGTTCAACCGTATCATCCGAAGAGGCATCATCCACAATGATGATTTCATCCGAGCTTTCAATCTGCATCCGGATTGAATCCAGCTGTTCTGAAATAAAGCGCCCCCCATTGAAAGTCGCCATGCAGACGGATATTTTCATCCCTGAAGTCTCATTAATGCTGACCATGCCTCGAAAGGCAGAGGTCAGGGTTTGTGTTTTAGCGGCCAGTCCGGTTTGTTCATCAAACCCATTTTTCCCCTGACATACTGCTGACTGCCAACATGATGTGAAAATTCATCCTGAATACCTATCCGCTTAAACCGGACCGGTTTTCCCTCATCCGCTATCACTTCGGCAACAGCGGATCCCAGGCCGCCTATCCTGCTGTGTTCTTCCAGGGTCAGGATAGGCAGACCCTCCTCTATCATTTCAACAATGGCTACCCTGTCCAGCGGCTTGATGGTGGGCATGCTGACAAGGCGGACACTGATCCCTTCCTGCTCCCATTCACCTGTCCATTTCAAGGCCTGTTCCAGCATGTTGCTGGTCGCTATGACAGCCAGATCATGACCTGATCTTATCGTCATGGCCTGACCAAGCTCAATTCGTGTGCCTTCTGGATGAATACTCGGTTCCCCATTCTTTCCAAGCCGCAGATAAGCGGGACCTGCTGACTCATGCAGCCTCAAAACCAGTTCCTTCACCTCAACAGGATCACCCGGACACACCACCCGCATGTTTGGCAAGGAGCGCATGATGGCAATATCTTCGATGGCGTGATGTGTGGCTCCAGCAGGTCCATATGAGTAACCCGCACCTACACCTACCAGCTTGATGTCCAGGTTCTGATAGGCGACATCCACCCTGACCTGCTCAAAACAGCGCATGGTCACAAACGGGATGATACTGTAGACATAAACCTGGTAACCTGACAAGGCCAGACCTGCCGCAACACCTACTGCATTCTGCTCGGCTATGCCGGCATTGAGAAAACGCTCAGGATAAGCACCACGAAAACCTTCAAGAACAGAATAACCCATATCTGCGGTCACCAGAAAAATCCGGTCATCCTGACCTGCAAGATCCATGAGGGTACGAATGAAGGTGTTCCTCAATTGCTACTCCCATCCAGTTCAGCCAGTGCCTTTTCATACTGCTCATCGCTGGGGGAACGATAATGCCATTCCAGGCTGTTTTCCATGAATGACACTCCTTTTCCCTTGATGGTGTTGGCTATCAGGACTCGTGGCACTGAGGCAGCCTTTTCCAGGAAAAAACGGATTTCATCAAAATCATGACCATCCCCTTCATCGACTTCCCATCCAAAAGCTTTCCATTTTGCCCCAAGCGGATCCAGGTTAATAACCTCCCCGGTCATCCCGAAACTTTGTATTCGATTGCAATCGACTATGACATGAAGATTGGATAGTTTCAGATGTGAAGCCAGCATGACCGCTTCCCAAACGCTACCTTCATTGCATTCACCATCTCCAAGCAGCACAACGACCTTTCCGGAAACAGCATTCCTTTGGCTGGCAAGTGCCATACCTAAACCTATGGATAAGCCATGGCCCAGGGATCCGGCTGAAGACTCCACGAAAGGGATGGAAAACCGGTCAAGATGGCCAGGCAACTTTCCCCCATCCTGATAGTAGCCCCTCAACTGCTCCTCAGGAATCAACCCGGCTTCGGCCAACGTCGCATACAGGGCAGCGCTGCCGTGCCCTTTGCTCAGAATGAACCGGTCCCGCCCCCTCTCCAGCGGATTTTCAGGTTCAATCTTGAGCACCTCGAAATAAAGCAGCGTTAAGATTTCCACTATCGAAAAACAGGATCCGATATGGGAGCTTTTAGACTCCAGCATCATCTTAAGTATATGCCGCCTGATATTAACGGCATGACGGGTCAGTTGGTCATTCCCCATCAATCAGGTTTCCCGGTTCCAGTTTCAAGCATGATTTTTTATCTGAAAAATAAATACATTATAAAACAAAATGGTTACAAATTATTATCCGGAATTCCCATGACTTCATCCAGGCCTGCCTACAAGAAACTTTTACTCGGCCCTGCTTCCTGCCAATCTGACGGTTGTAACAACTAATTCACGCGCAATAGAACATTAAAAATTCACGCCAAAAAATAGTTCAAGCTTTTCACAAACAAACGACAGCATGTCTTGCGTCAGTCCTGGATATACACCAAGCCAGAAAGAGTGGTTCATGATGGTATCCGTATGAACCAGTTCCCCACTCACCCTGCAATGCCGCCCCTGAAAATAAGGCTGCCGCATCAGATTCCCCGCGAACAGCAATCGTGAACCTATCCTGTACTGATCCAAATACTGGAGCAGATCCACTCGTGTCACTCCAGCACTTTCACGCAATGTGATCGGAAATCCAAACCAGGAAGGATCACTACCCAAGGTTGCCTCGGGCAGAATGAAAAACTCGTCAAGCGATTCCAGCCGTTTTTTCAAAAAGGAAAAATTACGCTTTCGCGCTTCAATGAAGCCATCAAGCCTGTCCATCTGTGCAAGCCCGACTGCCGCCTGCATATCCGTAATCTTAAGGTTGTATCCCAGATGGGAATAGGTATATTTGTGATCATATCCTTTAGGCAGCGATCCTGATTGCCAGCCAAAGCGCTTGCCACAGGTATTGTCTTTGCCTGGTGCGCAATAACAGTCCCTCCCCCAATCCCGGAATGACTCCAGAATTCTCTTGAGCAAGCCGTCCCGGGTGAAAACCGCCCCTCCTTCACCCATGGTAATATGATGTGCCGGGTAAAAACTCAGGGTGCCAATGTCCCCGAATGTGCCGGCAAGCCGGCCTGAATAAGTCGAACCCAGGGCATCACAGCAGTCCTCAATGAGCCATAATCCATGTTTTTTTGCGATCTCCTGGATGCGCTTCAGGTTGAAAGGATTCCCCAGTGTATGGGCAAGCATGATGGCACGTGTCTTATCTGAAATGGCCGCTTCGACAAGATCTTCCTGAATGTTGTAGGTGGGAAGGCTCACATCCACAAAAACCGGAACCGCCCCGTTTTGCAATATGGGGTTAACTGTGGTGGGAAATCCTGCTGCCACCGTAATCACTTCATCTCCGGGCCGAATCGCCCGCTCCCCCAGAAGCGGAGATGTCAAAGCGCTCAAGGCCAGGAGATTTGCCGAAGAACCGGAATTGGTAGTCAGCACATGACTGACTCCCAGGAACTGGGCGAGTTTTTTTTCAAAAGCCTCATTAAAGCGCCCTGCCGTCAACCATCCATCCAGTGACGCTTCAACCAGGTATTCCAGTTCAACCCCCCCGATAACCTTGCCGGAAGGTGGAACCGTGGAGATTCCTGGTTCAAAGGGTTCCTGAACAAATGCATGGCGCGCCATGCAGGCTACATCATGCCTTATCAGTTCCCGCAGGATTCGGGACATCGCCGTATCTGTCAGGCGCGTAACGCGGGTTTTGAGACAATCCACCTGAACCCATCGCGGTTTAAGTTCCACAACGGATTCCTCTGGCAACACCACTCCGGAAAAATCACGGGAATGAAGCACAAGGCCAGAAATCTTCAGCTGCGAAGTCTTTTCTGAAATCCGCACGACCCTTGACTCTTCCTGGGCATCGTCAAGCTCCAGCACCAGAGCCAAACCTGCTCCATTACTTTCCGGGCGGGAATGACAGGCCTGAAACCGGTAAACATGCCCCACCTCAATTCCTGGCTTCATGATTGTGCAGTCATGAAAAGCTGAATCTGTTCTTCGCACTTCTGGCGCATCTGAGCGCCTGCAGAAAATGCCTGGTACCATTCAGCTGTTGCCCCAAGAGCCTCATCAATTTTCCACCCCGGTTTCCAGCCCAGCCTCGTTCTGGCTTTTGTACTATCGAGCCTCAGGATGGAAGCCTCATGAGGATGGGTCTGTTCATCCTGTTTCCAGCCCACACCCTTGCCCCACATCCGGGTTAACCTGTCAGCAATCCAGGACACGGGACGTGCATCGCCCTCATCGGGACCGAAATTCCATCCCTGGGCATAATCTGTGCTGGAATAAAGTTTTTCAGCAAGAAGGAGGTAGCCAGACAGGGGCTCCAGTACGTGCTGCCAGGGCCGGATTGCATCGGGATGCCGGATCCTCGCCCATTCTCCTGCCTCGAACGAACGAAACATATCCGGAATCAGCCGGTCATTTGCCCAATCCCCTCCCCCAATGACATTACCTGCCCTGGCCGAAGCCACGGCAACCCGATGCTGTCCATCAGTCAACGGATTAAAAAAAGACTTGCGCCAGGCTGCGGTAATCAGCTCCGAACACCCCTTGCTGCTGCTATAAGGGTCATGCCCGCCCATCGGGTCCCCCTCCTGATAACCTTGCTGCTGCTCACGATTCTCATAGCATTTGTCACTGGTAATATTAACCATCGCCCTGACACTTCCTGTTTTCCGCACGGCTTCCAGTACGTTAACCGTCCCCATGATATTGGTAGCATAGGTTTCTACAGGCTCGATATAGGAATAACGGACCAGGGGTTGGGCTGCCAGATGAAACACGATTTCAGGCAAGGTTCGTTCAAATTCCCTTTGGAGCGCTTTCCCATCACGAATGTCAGCCAGGATGCTATGAATCCCCTTGTCAATCCCGGCGACTTCAAACAGGCTTGGCCTGGTTGGAGGACTCAGGGCATAACCCGTCACTTTTGCACCCAGCAACTGCAGCCAGATGCTCAGCCACCCCCCCTTGAATCCAGTATGTCCTGTTATCAGGACCTGCTTGTCACGCCAGAAATCCATATTCATGGCCTAATTTTCCAGGATATCCCGTTATCCATTTCTAATTCACCTTATTCTTTTATTCCAGCCATTCCTGGCCTGTCCTGAATCCACGCATGCCTATATATCCGGTCACATTGCCAGGAGGAACGGTTGCCAGAATACATAAGCAAAATCATCTATCCAGTTACTGGTCAGAAAAAATCAAATGTTCGCCAACATGCAGACATCCCGGAATCCAGGCTTACCCATGGCCATGCCATAAATGGTTTTCTACCCGCAATGATCTATCCTGATATCGAAGGATAAGGCTTATCAAGGTCAAACAGCCTTAATCCCCGCCTGCATATCGGCAAATAATATCCTCATGCCTATCCTGGTGCAGGAAAAAAAAATTTGTTTCGGATGTCGAATCATCCATATCGCCAAACCCTGATAAAAATTTTCCTTTCACAGTAAAAGCCCTGTATCCAAACCCGCGAAAAAACCTGAAAATCTCGTTGGGGTTATAATTAAACCTGGCAGACCATTTGCGCAGGATTTCAGAAAAAACAATGGGCAAATCCCTTTCAATGGATTTGATGCCACCCTGGAATACCATTAACTCAGCACCTTCAACATCACACTTGATAAAATCAACATGCAAATTTTTTTCGCAGACATAATCATCCAGCGTTCGAAGCCTGCATTGCTGGGTTTCCACATCGGAACGTCCAGTCAGATTGGCAGAAGATGCATTGCTTGAACCTTCCGGATAAGTATAAAAAACAACCTCCCCTTCCTGATTTGAAAATCCGAAATTATGGGCTGTCACATTCGTCACCCGGTTCAGTTCGAGATTTTTCTGCAGAAACCCGTAAGTCTTCAATACAGGTTCAAAACAATATACCCTGGCAGCGCGGCGCGCCATTGCCATATTGATGGAATACCAGCCTATATTCGCACCGATATCAAAGAAACTGTCCCCATCAGAAACCAGGTTTTCCATCATGGCAGATTCATCTTTTTCATAATCGAAAAAATTCAGTATTTCAATTGGAGCAATCCGGAAATCTCCAGGTGTACACTCCATTTGAATGCCACGATCTCGTGAAGTCATGATCACGCGTTGATCCTCAATCTCAATCTTCTTGATGTTTGTCTGGGACAGGTACCCGGCATAATCGAACAATGCCGCATGATGATTTTCATACATGGCTTGTATAAAAGCTGCTTTATCAATAAGCCCTTGGGCATATTGAAAAAGAGTCTCTTTTATCGAACTCATTTTTTTATTCCTTTACATCCCATAAGCCCGGAAATCACAAAAATGATTGAATGGTTCGACGAAAGCCATCTTTTATCCCGGTCGATGGATACCATCCCAACCCCTTTATTTTCTCAATGGAGGGGCAGGAACGAGAAACAGGGCTTTCAAGATAGGCTTTACTGCCTGCAGGCACTTCAATTCGAGTGCTCATCCCATACTCTGGAAAAAGGTTCACGATCACCTCGGCCAAACCCCGAACTGATATCTCGGCATCCGGATTACCCACATTATAGGCTTCCGATTTTCTACCCTTCAGAAGCACCGTCAAAAAACCAAGGGTCGCATCAGCAATATAGCAAAAAGGTCGCTGAGCCCATCCATCGCTTTTTAGAACAATGTCTTTGCGGGCAACGGCATCTGCTACAAAATCAGCAAAAACACGGCCATCATCCAATGCAATCCCGGGTCCATAGGTGTGAAAGGGTCGTACAACACTGGCATGCAGATCATATTGATGCGCCCAGGCAACACACATTGTTTCCCCCATCCGCTTACTTTCTGCATAACAGGAACGAACCTTCATGGGATCAAGATACCCATAATCTTCCTCCCTTACCAGGTGACCCGCATTAACCGGAATACCATATACTTCCCCGCTGCTGAAAAACATAAACCGCTCAGATTGGTTTTTTAGGGCATGATTAAGCAGGTTAACTGTGCCGATAGTATTGGCCATCAAGGTACCAACGGGGTCAACATGATAGTATTTTGGGCTAGCCTGACTGGCCGCATGAATGACAAAATCCGCATAAGGGAAATGACTGGGCAGGGGTAAAGAAATATCGTGATGAAAAACTGAAAATCCTGGCTCTTCCAGATAGTCTGAAAAACGAACTGCAATGCTTTGAATGCTCCGAACGACACAAATAACCTGAATATTCAACTGACGCAACCTGTTAAGGGCCAATAAGGATTTGATCAGGTAGGCAGTCAAAAAACCGCCGCCAGTAACAAGAACAGATTTATCCTGAAGCAGGTTCCAGGGTAAGTCTGCAGAAACAATGCGCTCCAGATCCTCCTTGATGATGGGGTTGGTTTCTGAAATTGCTGCTGTAGATTCAATCATATAAATTAAGCCTGATCCCAACTAGCCCACTCAATATGAATGGCTTTTTTAAATACGGACCCGTTAAGCCAGTATCATTACCCAACTATGAACCTGCCTCACCAGATCGATGTCCATCACCAGATTTTCCAGGGCGCCTGGTTGTTCATCCAGAGGTCGTCAAGATAGTTCTTGTCCCGCAACGTATCCATCGGCTGCCAGAATCCATCATGTTCAAAAGCTGAAACCTGCTGTTCCCGGGCCAGCCTTTGCATCGGCTCCCTTTCCCAGACAGTATGGTCACCTTCAATATAATTGAGTACCCTGGGGGACAGAACAAAAAAACCCCCATTAACCCAACCACCATCCCCTTTAGGTTTTTCTTCAAAAGAGGTTACGAGTGAACCATTCGTTTTCATCGATCCAAAACGGCCCGGGGGCTGTGCCGCGGTAAGCGTCGCCAGGGTTCCCTTTTCGCGATGGAAGCTGATAAGTGAGGTAATATCCACATTGGATACCCCGTCCCCATAAGTCAGGCAAAAATCTTCCTCATCAAGGTATCGGGCTATGCGCTTCAGGCGTCCGCCAGTCATGGTCGATTCGCCAGTATCCACCAGGGTTACCCGCCACGGTTCGGAACTGTTTTCATGTATTTCGGTTGCATTTCTTGCCAGATCAATGGTCACATCTGACATATGCAGAAAATAATTGGCAAAATATTCCTTGATCATGTAGCCCTTGTACCCCAGGCAGATGATGAAATCCTGCACACCATGAGCGGAATAAATTTTCATGATATGCCAGAGAACCGGTTTTCCTCCAATCTCGACCATCGGCTTGGGACGCAGCAGGGTTTCTTCACTTATGCGTGTCCCCAACCCCCCCGCCAGTATCACTGCTTTCATGTTTTTAGCCCAAAAAACCTGGCCGTCATTATTATATGATTCAAAGCAGCCATGGTGAAAAACCTGTGATTTAGAAGATAACCCCGTCCTTTGAGACGCTCACCCGGGATAAAAGCAGAACAGGCCAACGCCCGGGACTAAAATCAAACATCATTCAGGCATCAAAAATGCGGCCAGATTGAGGCACAGCCTGTTGTTAAACCTGAAATACATACAATTGTTACGACGCATCATAACATAGCTTAATTGGGCAGAAACAATAATTATCGATTGATTACAGCCCATTGAATTACTGCACAATTTATTGGTTCCTACACCTATTTCCTGAAGGAATGGCCTGTCAGGCCATCAGGCCCGTTGCCAGATCCAGATTCGAGGCGGCAACCCAGGAACCTCGGCCTGTGCCCGGCCCATCCGGAAGCAGGCTATTATTCACAGCTTTCACGGCAGGCTGTCTGATAGCTGTGCCTTAACCCTTAAAGCTTATCCAGAAATTTATGCATCAAATTCTTTAGTAGCGGATGATTGAAAACTACCCCGGCCTATAGGAGACTTCTGGTTAGTGCATGTAAACTGGGCCTGCCTGTCAATGACCCGTCATCAACCTTCGAAAGGAGAACACAATGTTTGCTGAATTCAAGGCATTCATCATGCGTGGCAATGTCATGGATCTATCCATAGCAGTCATTATGGGAACGGCCTTCGGCAGTGTCGTCAAGACATTCACTGACGCCATCCTGATGCCCCCCATTGGCCTGCTGTTAGGCAAAACAGACTTCTCCAATTTCTATATCAACCTGTCAGAAAAAACCTATGCGTCCTACTCGACAGCCAAAGCGGCCGGTGCACCTGTCATCGGTTTTGGAGTTTTTGCGAATACCCTGATTAATTTTGTCATCATTGCCTTCGCCATATTCCTGCTTATCAAGTCAATGAAGCATTTCCAGAAGCCACAGCCCGTAGTCGTTTCCACCAAAACCTGTCCCTACTGCATGTCTGACATCCCGGCCAAGGCAACGCGCTGCCCTCACTGTACCTCCGAATTGGTGAATGAACCCTGAACAGGAAAACAGCCGCGCTGGCACTCCCGCATGACTAGAATGGAAAACGAGGAATGAACCTGATTTTGATCCACCGAGAGTTACATGGCTAGCTCCATCAGACTGAAACCATTTTTAAAGTGGGCTGGGGGGAAAATGCGCCTGATTGAGCAGATTCGCAATACGCTACCCCCGGGCACAAGGCTTATTGAACCCTTTGCAGGTTCCAGCGCGGTTTTCCTTAACACCCTGTATCCAACCTATCTCATTGCAGACATCAACAAGGATTTAATCCAGCTCTACCAGCATATCCAGCAGGAAGGCATGGGCTTTATCGACTTTGCCCAGGATTTTTTCCAGCCGGAATACAACAATCCGGCAACCTATAATCACCTGCGTAATGAATTCAACTCCACTTCTGATCCCCGCCGCAAGTCAGCAATCTTTATCTGGTTGAACCGGCATGGCTATAACGGACTTTGCCGTTATAACGCCAGTGGCAGGTTCAATGTTCCTTTTGGGCGTTATAACAACCCGAAATTTCCCCTGACGGAAATCCTGGTTTTTCACCAGCGGGCCCAGTCGGCAAAATTTCTATGTGACGATTTCAGGAATATCATGAACCAGGCCAGGCCCGGAGATGTCGTCTACTGTGATCCTCCCTATATCCCGCTCACCCAGACTGCAAACTTCACCTCCTATTCATCATCAAGGTTTGGCCTGGCCGAGCAGAAAGAACTGGCAGAAATGGCCAGAAAACTTGCCCGGAATGGCATCCCTGTCATCATCAGCAATCATTCCACAACCCTGATTCAGACTATTTACGCCGGTGCACAAACCCATCATTTCGATGTCCAGAGAAATATCTCCTGTAACGGTAAAAACAGGGAAAAGGCGTCAGAACTACTAGCGGTTTTTACTTGAAGGACAATTGCCCGATAAATAAATCAGGAATCAAATGGGCGGGGCAAGATATCAAAGTGGGCCTGTAAGGGGTCATGGGCCATCCGAAGCTGCCACTACCAGGAAAGGGCCAGGCTTTCCCCGGATGATTCATGTGGACTGGCCTGGCTGGCTTGATCACCCGGCCATCAAAACCCTGGAAGAATATGATTTCGCCTTCGCCCAGGGGGCCCCCAAAGCCCGGATTATGGAACTGGCCAGCCTGGCGTTTATCTCCCGGGCCGAGAATGTGATTCTGCCCGGGCCTTCCGGGATCGGCAAATCGCACCTTGCCCTTGCCCTGGGCTATCGGGCCACCCAGGCCAACCTGAAAGTACGCTTCCTGTCTGCGGCCGACCTCATGCTGCAGATGGAAACCGCACACCGGCAAGGCCGCTACAAGGAAGTGCTCAGACAGATCATCCAGCACCCCAGCCTGCTCATCATTGATGAAACCGACACTATGCCCTTAAGCCGTGAACAGGCCCATCACTTCTTTCAGGTGGCCTCCAAACGCTATGAAAAAGGTGAGATACCCTGAATTTATGGACACTTCCGATTGGATATAATGGGTCGGGGAGGATTTTATGGGTCAGAAAGCACAGAGCTATACGGCTGAGTTTCGGGCCGAAGCAGTCAAACTGGTCTTGGCACAGGGATTTTCCTTGCGGGAGGCTTCGCGGAGGATTTCGGTGCCCAAAAGCACCCTGGCAGGCTGGGTGGAGAATGCGCGTGGTGGAAAGCCGGTGGGCGCCCCGGGATCGCGCACTGTGGCAGAGCTGGAAGGTGAAAATAAACAGCTCCGCAAGGAACTGGCGCAAATGCGCTTGGTTCTTGCAAAGTGTCAGAAATAGCCTCATAATTCTAGCAGTCAGGAGATATCGCCATGCAGACCCTCGCCAAACAAGTTCTGGAGCACACTGCCAGATTGCCGGAGGGCACCCCTTTGATCGCCAAAGAACTCTTGCACCTGGGCAATCGCGCAGCCGTAGACCAGGTATTGTCGCGCCTGGTGCAGCGCGGCACCCTGATACGGGCCGGCCGCGGTATCTATGTCCTGCCCGTTAAGAGCCGTTTTGGCACCCGTGCGCCGTCGGCCGTCAAGATGGTCGAGGGCCTGGCGAACCAGCGTGGGGAAGCCATTGTATCGCACGGCGCAGCTGCCGCCAATGCACTGGGCCTGACCACGCAGGTGCCGATGCGGGCGGTCTATCTCACGTCCGGCCCCAGTCGCCGCTTGAAATTGGGCGCGCAAATAATCGAGCTCCGGCACGCGCCGATCTGGCAACTGATCTTTCCTGGGCGGGCCGCCGGCGAAGTCGTGCGGGCACTGGCTTGGCTGGGCCCGGAAAAAGCCGGGGAAGCGGTCCGGAAGCTGCGCGCCAGGCTGACGCCGTCAGAACTGAAAGAAGTCGTGTCGGTGCGGTCGCGCCTGCCAACGTGGATGGCACAAGAGGTCAGCACCCTGGTGACCCATGACTGAATTCTTCCATCTTTCTACCGCCGAACGCCTGGACGCGCTCGACGCGGTAGCCAATACATCGGGCCTCCTGCCCCATCTACTGGAAAAAGACATCTGGGTGGTCTGGTCGCTGCAGCACCTCTTTGCCGGCCCTCATGCTGACCACCTGGTATTCAAGGGCGGCACTTCCTTATCAAAGGCCTGCGGCGTCATCCGGCGCTTCTCCTAAGACGTGGACTTGACCTACGACATCCGCGCTATCGCCGGCGATCTGGTAGGCGATGCGGATGCGCCACTACCGGCCAGCAAGAGCCAGGAGAAGAAATGGAGCAAAGAGATTCATGCGCGCCTGTCGAACTGGGTCAGTGCCGAGATCGTGTCACGTCTCAATCACGACCTTGAACAACATGGGCTGCCGGCAACCGTGCGGGCCGAGGGTGTCAAAGTGTTCATAGAATACGCACCATTGGCCACCGGTACCGGCTATGTTACGCCCGCCGTCATGTTAGAGTTCGGTGCCCGTTCAACCGGCGAGCCCAGCGAACCGCGCCTCATCTGCTGCAATGCGGCCGCGTATCTGCAAGAAGTTGTTAGCAGCAATGCAAAACTGATCCACCGGGGGTGCTGTCAATGGCAAGTGAATAATCCCCAAAAGGGGGTGCGGCGGAAATTCTGGACTTGTTTATGCCGCAAATTTGAGCTTCTCCCTATACTCGAGGGGACTCAGTGAGCCAAGTGAGATTTTAATGCGCTTTTCGTTATACCAGCGGATGGATGAGTTAACAATCTCAATGAATTGCTCAATGGTTACAGATTGCCAGTTCCGCACGTAGAACCATTCCGTTTTCAATCGCCCAAAGAAACCTTCACAGGCCGCATGATCGGGCAAGCATCCTTTACGTGACATCGAGCGGATCAGCTTTGCATCGCACACCCGTGAGCGCCACCCAGGCCAGCGATAGCGGGCGCCACGATCCGGATGAACAATGGGTCGTGCGTTGCCATGGGCTATCGTTTCAATAGCTG
>JAGWIG010000047.1 GCA_028873515.1 Pseudomonadota bacterium
AGTCACATGACATAAATCAAAATTTGGCGCGCCCGACAGGATTCGAACCTGTGACCTTTGGCTTCGGAAACCAACACTCTATCCAACTGAGCTACGGGCGCGTATTAATCCGGAAGGGGAATTATAGCCATATCCCTGTTTTCAGTCCAACGGGAACTTTTTCCTGACGCACAATTAGCTTATAATCTGCCGTTAAATGTGGTCTGGGCCACAAAAAAGGGGGTCAGCTTTTTTTCTTCCGTCTGCTCGCCTGGCAAAATAATTTGCCGGCAAGGCGGTAGAACATGGATATAATAAACTGACCCAACCAGTTCTATCCATTTTAACCAATTGATTTAAGGAATGTACATGAGCGAACAACAGGAAGTCCACCTGCCGAATCACGGAGGCTCAGGCTGGACACCCAAAAAAGTATTATTCGCCTTCCTGGCTGCGCTTCTGGTACCAATCGTGACTATCGTGCTGGTTGCCCACCTGTTCATCGATACATCCCCCACAGAAGTCCCCAATCCTGCGGCAGTCGAAGCGAATATCAAGCCTTTTGGCGAAGTTAGCGTTGTTAATCCAAATGCACCCGTAGTTGAGCTTACTGGAGAACAAGTCGTAACAAATACCTGTTCAGCCTGCCATGCTACCGGAGCTCTTGGGGCCCCAAAAATTGGAAATAAATCAGAGTGGGGGCCTCGTATAGCTGAGGGTTATGCCACACTGATCAAGCATGCCATGAACGGGTACAAGGCCATGCCTGCAAAAGGAGGAAACACCAGCCTCGATCAGTATGAAATCTCTGAAGCCATCGCATACATGGCCAACAAGGCAGGGGCCAACTTCAAAGTACCGGCCCCACCGGCCCAGGCAGCTTCAGCAACCCCTGCTTCTTCTGCCACACCTCCTGCCGGGTCAGGCAACAAGGCTCCCCCGTCTTCCGCACCATTGCCAACGAACCCTGCACCGGCACAGAAAATGTCCCCAAACGCTTCATCTGCAAAACCAGCAATGAAAAATTCAGATATGGCGGAAGGAAAACAGGTCTTTGAAGGCACCTGCATAGCCTGTCACGGAAGCGGAGTAATGGGCGCACCCAAAGCATTTAACAAGGCTGATTGGGCTCCCCATCTGGCAAAGGGTAAGGCAACCCTGCTCCAGCATGCCATGAACGGGTACAAGGCCATGCCTCCACATGGTGGCAATCCTTCACTAACAGAAGCCCAGTTGAGTGCAGCCATAGATTATATGTCTACGCCCAAGTAAACGTAATATAACCAAACTACTTCTAGACATGAAAAAACCCGGCTAAAATGGGAAGCCCCATAATCCAGCCGGGTTTTAAATGTTGTCCTTTCCTAAACGTTACTTTCAGCATCTGCCCGCATTTTTTCGCTACGTCATGTATCGATTTCGGGCCAACGAGTGCCTGCAAATTGCAGCCAGCCTTACCTTTACAACCCTTTTATCGCTAGTGCCGATTTTAGCCATCATTCTTGCCTTAAGCTCAGCGTTTCCAGCCTTTTCCGGGATTATTCATGGTCTGAGAAACTTTGTATTCAGTAATTTCATGCCTGATACCTCAGCCGCATCACGTATCTCTCACTATTTCGACCAGTTTTCTACCAATGCAGGCAAAATGACACTATTGGGTGTCCTGGTATTGGGTATTACAGCCTTCTTCCTGATGAATACCATAGAACAGACCTTTAACCGAATCTGGCGTGTACATGAATCCCGCACCCTCCTGCAGCGCCTGCTCCTATACTGGGCAATTTTGTCTCTTGGCCCGCTTTTACTTGGCAGCAGTCTTTCCTTGACCAACTGGTTACTCAATTTACCTTATGTTCGCACCTCGCTTCTGAATGAACTCGTTTTAAGCATCCTTCCATTACTGATAACCATATTTGGCCTGACTCTTCTTTATGCCACAGTTGCAAGTCGCAAGATTCCCCCCACACAGGCGCTGGTGGGAGCAACCATCGCCGGGCTACTTTTCGAAATCATGAAATTAGGTTTTGATTTCTATCTGCATAGCTTTTCAACCTATCAGACAATATATGGAACCTTCGCAGTCGTGCCTATCTTCCTCATCTGGATCGATCTTTCATGGATTGTTATTTTATGGGGAGCCGTGCTAACTGCTTCTCTCAAGGAATTTCATCATTACGGAGAAATCCGGCCCCGACAGGCTGGCTGGGAACTTTTTACGGTCCTTCTCGTTCTTTCAGCTCTTCAGGGCTCGAGCAAACCTCTCACCAGCCAGGATTTACTTGATGAGATATATATTGAACCAAATCTTCTGGAAGAATTGCTGCAGACCCTGGCTTCCCACCATTACGTTCACCAACATGACAACCAATGGATTCTTTCTCATACCTTATCTAAAAGAAATTTTTCTGAACTGGCAAAACAGTTCATGCTGGGAAGCATGGAACATGCACCTGTAAATGGAACAAAAGCCACCAGGCTTAAAGATGTAATGACACAGTTATATGAAAAAGTCTTAAAGGAAACAGATTTGCCGATCAAGAATATTCTGGATAAGGTGGCTCCAAGTGAAACAGATCTCCCTGCTCAGGGGGACTGATGAGCTCATGTTCATTACTCCCATGTGCCATCATCTTAACTAATCCTTCCGGTTTACCATGGCATGCATCTTGTCTAGCCAGCTTGTTGCCTGAATCTTCTGCTCTTCTATCGGCAAAGTTTTACCCTTATGCCGTAAATCTTCCCCATGAAGTTCATCAATAAACCGGCTGGGTTCAACCATGATGAAATCCCGTGCCCTTCTGCGTTTACGACAATAACTGAGAGTCAACGTTTTCTGAGCCCGTGTAATCCCGACGTACATCAGACGACGCTCCTCTTCAATCCGCCCTTCTACAACAGATTCACGGTGGGGAAGCAACCCTTCTTCCACTCCAACCATAAACACATGGGCAAACTCAAGACCTTTGGCTGCGTGCAGGGTCGAAAGCCTGACTGCATCTGCAGTGTTCTCCTCACGACCTTCAAGCAAGCTGGCCAATGTAATGGTCTGGGTCATCTCCTTAAGTGATTTTCCTGAATCTTCCGCCTTGCGTCCCAGCCAATCCATGAATTCACAGACGTTTTTCCACTGAGATCGTGCCCGTTCCTGCTCGGCTGCTTCAAAAAGCCAGGCCTGGTAACCAATCGTCTCAACCAAATGGTTTAACATCTTTGCGGCAGACTGTGTTTCTGATTCCTGACCAAGCCGGGTTATAACCTCCACCAACTGACGTAAATGTCCAAGCTGACGTTCATTAAGACGCTCACAAAGTCCGGCCTCCGAAGCTGCGGCAAATAGGCTAATGCCCCTTTCGGATGCATATTCCCCAAGTTTTTCCAGGGTTTGTGTACCAATCCCGCGACGGGGTGTTGTCCCTGCACGAATAAAGGCCGGGTTATCTTCAGTATTCAGTAAAATACGAAGCCAGGATACCAGTCCTCTTATTTCCATACGATCGAAAAAAGAATTCCCCCCGCTCAATACGTAAGGAATTCTTGCATCTCGCAAAGACTGTTCATAAATCCTGGCCTGATGATTGCCACGATAAAGAATGGCATAATCTGAATAGCTGCTGTGCATGGTCATGCGATGCAACTCAATCCTGCGTACAATCATTTCTGCTTCCTGCTCATCATTTTCGGCAACCAGTACATCAATAGGTTCCCCGAGCCCTCGATCACTCCAGAGTTTTTTTTCATAAACCTTCGGATTATTGGCTATCAGCCTGTTAGCTGAACGCAAAATTCGAGCAGTAGAACGATAATTCTGTTCCAGCTTTATCACTTTCAGGGAAGGATAATCCTGTCCAAGCCCTTGGATATGTTCAGCACTTGCCCCCCGCCAGGCATAAATTGCTTGATCATCATCGCCAACAGCTGTGAATTGGCCATTGCTTCCCGATAAAAGCCGTATCAGGCGATATTGACAGGAATTGGTATCCTGATATTCATCAATAAGCAGATAACGTAACTTGCAACTCCAGCGTTCAAGAACCTCTGGACTGAATTCAAAAAGCTCAACAGGCAATCTGATTAAATCGTCAAAATCCATGGCTTGATAGGCTTTAAACGTATCCTGATATCGTTGATAACAAGCGGCAACAAATGCTTCATCTTCGGTTTCTGCACACGCTCCGGCAGCCGAAGGGGAAATCATTGCATTTTTGAACCTGGAAATGGCAACAATCACCCGTTTAGCCAGTGCAATATCCGTAGTCTTCAGGATTTCGCTCACTACATGCAGGCTATCTGCTGAATCAAAAACTGAAAACCCGGGCTTATACCCGATTCGGGCTGCATCCCGTCTTAAAATCTGCATTCCCAATGAATGAAAGGTTGATACAGTCAAACCACGAGTCCTGTCGCTGCCAAGAAGCTCGGTAACACGCTCCTGCATCTCGTTTGCTGCCCGGTTTGTAAATGTAATTGCCGCAATGTTTTCAGCACCATAACCGCGTTTTTCTATAAGATACGCAATTTTTTGAGTAATGACACGTGTTTTCCCCGAACCGGCACCAGCTAAAACCAGAAGGGGTCCATCAAGATAATGCACTGCGGATTGCTGCTCTGGATTCATCAATATTTTCCCGGATAGTCATAATCAAGCAAACCTGACATTGTCCCCTTAGCCGTCTTCGGCATCAAGCCATCCCTATAAGCCAAATCCAGCTCTAGCTATGCTAAAATGAGCCCTTCCTTAACTATCCTTATCCAGAATAGCGTGGATATAAAATAGCCTTATCCGAGAATCAGATAACGACATGGCAACATACGCAATCGGCGACATACAAGGTTGTTATTCCAGTTTCATGACCCTTCTGGATGAAATGGAATTTAATCCTCATAAAGATACGATCTGGCTAACCGGAGATCTAGTCAATCGTGGTCCCCAATCGCTGGAGACCCTACGAACAGTAATCCAGCTTGGCCACGCAGCGCGTACCGTGCTCGGCAATCATGATCTTCACCTACTTGGGGTAGCTCAGGGTTTACGCAAGTTTCACCCTGGAGACACATTTGATGACATCCTTTCTGCACCTGATAGTCATGAGCTTCTCGACTGGCTTCGCCACCAGCCTCTGCTCATCCGGGAGGACCGTTTTGCCATGATTCATGCCGGTCTCTTACCTCAATGGAGCATGGAAGAAGCTGCCACCTATGCAGCAGAAGTTGAAACAGCCCTGCAAGGGAAGGAGTTCAACGAATTTCTTTCTCAAGTTTTTGGAAATGAACCTCATGAATGGTCAAATGAGCTTAAGGGTTATGAGCGATTACGTGTCATTGTCAATGCATTCACCCGTCTGAGATTTTGTACTCCAGCGGGAAAAATGGAATTTGCTCATAAGGGGGATGCCACCCAGGCCCCACCAGGATTCATGCCCTGGTTCGATATACCAGGGCGCCGCTCAATTAGACACACCCTCATTTTCGGGCATTGGTCAACACTAGGTTTAATAGTCCGTCCTAACCTGTATGGGCTTGATACAGGATGCCTGTGGGGCCAGTCATTGACTGCGGTGTGTCTTGACAATGGAAAGCTTTTTGCTGTGAACTGTGCTTCCGAGAGGAAAGCCTAACCCATTCATAATAGATTCTCGCGCCTCATGTGCTAGCATTCTGCGATCATTGCCCATAATGGATTTGCAGACAAGAATTTCAGCAATGATGCGGCGGGCTGAAATAATCCGGATGAAGGATAATACAAATGGGATATCAAACCAAGCTGGAGCCGTATGAGGCTTACCCTGACTATCCACGTAACAGATCGCCAATGGACAGACTTCAAGTGCATGCCCTGCGACAGATTCAAACAGGAAGCTACGAAAAGTATGGATGGTCTTCCCATCCCCGATTCCCCCCTCCGGGAATAAGGCCACCCATTCGCCCTGCCCAAGGATGGCACGGATATCCTGCATGACCCGCAATGCATCCCGTCCACGCCCACGATCAAGATAAAATGTTCCTGCACGGGTAACAAGAAAACCAAGAACCGGCCAGGTACGAATTTCTGATTTTGCGACAAAATGAGTCGCCCGGTGACAATTAATCACAAAAATATCAAGCCAGGAAAGATGGTTGGCGACCAGTAAAGCCCCTCCCTGAGGCATATCACCTTTCAGGTGAACTGAAACTCCCAAAATCCACAATAACAATCCTGACCAATTGCAGATTATGCGCTGCTGAAGTCTTGACGGCCACAGTGGCTGAAACAGAATCAAAACCAGACTTGAGACAATCCAGAGGGTGACCCCGATAATCCGTAACAAGATCCGCAATAAAACCATCAGGCGAAAGTGTACCCAAAAGCATCATTATACAAATCAATAATCTCCTGTCTGCTTACAACATGATTTTGCCCGCCACGAGAAGCAATCTTGATAGACCCCATCAAGGAGGCGAGTCTTCCCGTTGTCTCCCAGTCCAAGTCCTGTTCAATCCCATAAAGCAATCCAGCCCGAAAAGCATCACCACATCCTGTCGGATCAAGAAGCTGCCGAGGTTTGATTGAAGGAATATCAATTTCGTGCCCATCTGCATAAATGGTTGCTCCTGCCTCACCCCTTGTTATAACCAGAGCCTCAACCTGGGATAGGATTTCATCCCGGCTGAGTCCAGTACGGTACATAAGAAGACCTGCCTCATAATCATTGAGAGTAACACAGAAGGCCTGACGGATAAATTCAAGTAGTTCCTCAGCGCTGAACATGGGTAGTCCTTGGCCTGGATCAAAGATAAAGGGAATACCTGCATGATAGAACTCAGCTGCGTGCTGCAACATCCCTTCGCGTCCATCTGGAGCAACAATCCCAAGTTTTGCTCCTTTAGCCATGCTGACATGGTTAACATGCGAATAGCTCATAGCGCCAGGATGAAAAGCGGTAATCTGGTTATCTGCTATATCTGTCGTAATAAATGCCTGTGCAGTATACGTCCCTGAAACGCTGGTAATATGCTCCATGTTCAGGCCAAGCACTCCAAGACGATCTGCATAGGGGGAAAAGTCATCGCCTACCGTAGCCATGATAAGGCCCTCACCCCCGATGAGATTAAGGTTGTAGGCAATATTACCTGCACACCCCCCATATTCCCGACGCATCTCAGGAACCAGGAATGACACATTCAGGATATGCAAGCGATCTGGCAGGATATGATCCTGAAATTTTTCTGGAAATACCATGATGGTGTCATAGGCCAAAGACCCACAGATAAGAATGGACATTCAAAGACTCTAGTTGGTTGAAATGAACAAATTGACAGCCAGGATGTCAGCAAGCCCGAACAGCAGCAAGTGCCGCTTCATAATCCGGTTCATTCTTAATTTCTGGTACAAGTTCAGTGTACGCCACCCTGTCATCTGCATCAATTACGACTACGGCACGGGCAGTTACCCCCTTAAGCGGGCCACTTTCAATCGCCACTCCATAATCGTGCATGAATTCAGCGCCACGCATGGTAGAAAGGGTTATCACGTTCTCCAGGCCTTCCGCACCACAAAAACGGCTCTGTGCAAAAGGCAGATCAGCTGAAATGACAAGTACGACAGTATCGCCCAGATTTGAAGCGATCTCATTAAACCTGCGTGTCGAAGCCTGGCAGGTTGGTGTATCCAGGCTGGGCACAATATTAAGCACTTTTTTCTTACCCGCATACTGCACAAGGCTGGCATCTTTCAATTTACGATCAACCAATGTAAAACCTTTCGCCTTGTCCCCTTTCCTGGGGAAAGTTCCTCCTACATCAATCGGCTGCCCGCCCATGGTAACTTGTAACATACAATCCTCCTTGCCTATTGAAAATACATTTCTAATCATTCCAGCCAGATAAAATTACCTACTCTAATGACTTGAAATCCCTTTAAACCCAAAATAGCCAAATATCCCTACTTTCAGGAAATCCAGAATAAACAGATAAAATGCCACCAGCACAAACAGGATAGCAATCCATTCAAGTGATATCGCTTTCATCAGCATTCCATTTGAAGCGCATATAATCACAACCAGAATATCGAGAACTGAACTGATTATCATCCACTTGCTCGGCACTGAACTCCAGAAATGATTACGTTCACGCACCAGATATACATTACCCTGGCCTGTGAAGACAAGCATAACAAAAATCAGCGTCTGTAACTGCCCTAAAGGAAGAAGCAACCTGTCATGGGCATAATAAAATACAAAAAAAGAAAGGACCAGCATCAAAGTGGCCATAGAGCCGGCAATGACAATCAAGGCCGGGATATTCCAACGTTCTGGACGATGGGAAAAACTAACTTTATCAGTAGCAAGGGACATTGTCACAAAATCATTCGTAAATAGCAGTAACACAATAAGTAATGGGGTAATGACAAAAACCCCCGTAACCATTACCCCAACACTCAGGAAAAAAGCGATTTCCAACGTTTTGATAATCTTGTTCAGAGTATAAGTCAACATTCTCTGATAAATACAGCGGCTTGTTTCCACAGCAGCCAGAACATCAGTAAGACCTGGATTGGTCAAGACCAGGCTGGCTGAAGATTTAGCCACATCCGTGGCATTTGAAACGGCGATCCCTACCTCAGCCTGTTTTAAGGCAGGAGCATCATTTACCCCATCCCCTGTCATACCGGTAATATGTCCGGCTGATTGCATAATCTGGACAAACCTATACTTATCTTCCGGAAAGACACCTGCAAAAACATCACAGCCAGACAAGTCATCCAAGGAGTTGCCGTTTAAAACCTCCCGCGAACAGATAACGCTACCCATCCCTACCTGCTTTGCCACTGCCCGTGCCGTAGATAGGGTATCACCGGTTATCATGACTACCCGTATCCCAAGCTCCTTGAGGTGCTGTATCAGGCCTGCTGAATCTTCTCTGGGCGGATCCTGCAACCCTATTAATCCTGCCAATTTTATTTTTTCTCCTTCTCCAGCAAGTACAGCCAGAACCCTGCAGCCGGTTCCCGCTAGTTGCTCAACTTCTGGGCTGATATCGGAAAAGGGGTTGAGCAGATCAGATATCCGCTCCGGGCTTCCCTTTACAGCCCGGAAAATCTTGCCGTCCAGATCAAAAACACCTTCAGACCGCTTGGTTACAGTATCAAAAGGAATAAACCGCAAACGGGGATACCCTGGCACCACCCTACGCTTCCTGGCCTCATCCATAATGGCCAGATCAATAGGATCCTGGGTCGCATCATCGCTTGCCATGACCGCAAATCTAAAAACATCCTCTTCGGAATAGGGTGCATAGGCATGCAATTTTGCAACAGAAAGCCTATTCTGAGTAATCGTCCCCGTTTTATCACTTGCCAAAACATCCATGGATGCGGCTTCTTCAATAGCGGACAGATGCGTAACCAGCACACCACGTGCTGCAAGCTCTCTCGCGCCCAATGCAGTGGCCAGGGTAAAAGTAGCAGGGAGGGCAACAGGAATGGATGCAACCAGCAGAATAAGGGCAAATGGAACAATCCGGGTTAAGGGAATTCCGTTGACAATTGAATAGCCAAGCAAGATGGCCACAAGAACAAGGTCAAGAATAACAAGGTATTTGACTATCTCGAAAATATGTGACTCAAGATGGCTGGCCGTTTTGGCAGTCTGAACTAGTTCGGCCGTTCTACCAAAATAGGTATGCTGCCCGGTTGCAGTGACCTCACCACTTGCTTCGCCACGCCTGACTGTGGAACCTGCATAAGCACTTTGCCCAGCAGCCCGTTCTTCGGCCAAGGACTCACCGGTCAGAACAGACTGGTCAAGCAGCAATTCACCATCAACAAGCCCGACATCCGCAGGAACCAGATCTCCCATTCGAAGATGGATGATATCTCCCGGTACCAGGAGCTGGGCCGGCAACAGCTGCCAGTGCCCGTCCCTCATCACGCGCGCCTGAACCAGAAGTTTTGATTTCAGCAGCATCAAGGCATTATCTGCCCTGTGTTCCTGAAAAAAACTCAGGAAGGAATTAAATATCAGTAAGAATGAAATAACAACAGCTTCATCGAGTTTTCCAAGCGCAAACTGCATAATAATGGCTACTTCCAGCATCAGCGGGATAGGCCCGACAAATTTTTTCAGTAAAACAAACCATGAAGGAGTCCTTTCTTCCTTGACAATGTTAGGCCCAAACTGCAAAAGACGCTTATTGGCTTCTTCTGATGACAACCCATCTAAAGCAGCGGATTCTTCTGCCATTAACAAACCTTCCTTTTGCCAAGCTTACCTTAAAACCTTTGCCCGAATTATGATGGTTATCTTTCTGTTTATTTATTCAACAGGATCTTCACAGTTTCTATGGCTCGTCTAGTCGGGATAGTCCTTGAATCCTGGCGAAATCCCTTAATCATTACCGGGTCATTATCTACCCTTCTCCAGGGACCCTGAAGCCTTATTTAGGCCTCGCTGCATAAAAAATATAAACATGGTAGCCATTTGCCTCAATGTTAGAGATTTTCAATGGCACATGGATATCTACCTCAGAATGAGCTGCAATCCCTTCTGAAGGTCGCCCTTTAGGGCCAAGATAAACTGATGGGGTCAAAACGCGTCGGGCAATAATAGAATTGTGAACATCCGTGAGACTCAACTCCATAAGAGGATACTGTTCAGGAAAAGGGGCCCGGTTAACAATAATCGCGTCCAGCGTGTATATACCTGGCTGTGGATCCGAATGCAATTCACTAGAGTCCAGGCTAATTAATGAAGCATCACGGGGTAATTCCAGCCTGACCCCATCCATGGCAGAAATCAGGGTAAGAACTGGCCTTAAACGAGGGAAATCAACATTCAGGGTTGTACGCCAAAATAATATGCCTTGCATAACAAGCAGCAAAAAAGTGCTTAAGGTCAGCAGGACCCAGAAAGACTGCCAGTATCTTGAAGGTTGAACCGGCCGGAGTATTTCAGGCAGGGCGTTATTGGAACTTTCAGGTTGAAGAACCTGTCTTTCTTCAGGAGCGGCCAGATTTGTGCCAGGATATTCCAGGAGAGGATCTGCTTCAGGTATTCTGGGATATTGACTTGAAAGGCTTTCTGAAGGAGGATCTTCCAGATGGTGCCAACCGTTGAATACTTCCTGGCAACGACCACATCTTAACTGGCCAGCCCTCATGTTCATCTGGGTCGATGTAACACGGAAAACTGTTGTACATCCAGGACAAATGACACGATGCATCATATCACCTTATATCCAACGAGCAGTACCCAACCTTCTTCCTCCCTAAAAACCCGCAAATCATATTCGGGGGCATATCTGTCTATAAGGGCTTTAGCCTGGTGGGCCAACAGTCCAGAAAGCACGAGTTGCCCATGAGAAGGCAGCAGGCTGCTGAAATGGTCCTTCAGTTGCATGAGAGGATCTGCAAGTATATTGGCCACCACTAATTCTGCAGGGGCCAGGGAAGCTTCTGGACCGACAAACACAGCCTCCACGCCATTAAGACGCGCATTCTCCTGTGCGGCAGCAAGGGCCAACGGATCAATATCAACACCTATAACAGCCCCAGCTCCAGCCTTGGCTGCAACTATAGCAAGAATACCAGAACCACATCCATAATCTATAACCCGCATTCCGGGAGAGATATGTTCATCAATCCAGGCAATACATAAACGTGTAGTAGGGTGAGAGCCGCTTCCAAAGGCCATGCCAGGGTCAAGCCTTACAAAAGGTATTTCCGGGGCAGGAGGTTCGCACCAGCTAGGGTATATCCACAGCCGCCCAATCTGGATCGGACCAGAAAGCGCCTGGGTCTGAGCAACCCAATCCCTTTCCTCAATGTGGATACTCGAGTAGGCAGGCGAATCTGCCAACCCTAGATAAGCTGTAACTTCAGAGATAATAGCAGAAGGTTCAACAGGTTCGGCAAAAAGAGCCGTAATTTTAGTGGAACCCCACATCTGAAAAGGCATGCCAGGTTCTGCAAAAACCGGCTCATCAACACCAGTTCCTGCATGAGCATCTTCAATCTCGACACTTAAGGCACCAAGCTCAAGAAAGGCATCGCCAAATATTTCCGCGCGGATGCCTTCTATATGGACAACAATTGATAGATATCCCATCACACTCTGACAAATCTATCTTTTCAGTTTTTCTTCCAGATAATGGATACCGGTTCCACCCAGAACGAAATTCGGGTCATTCATCAATTCCTGATGTAACGGGATATTCGTCCTGATTCCCTCAATTACCATTTCCGACAATGCAGTACGCATCCTCGCTATGGCCTGCTCCCGCGTATTACCATAACTGATTAGCTTGCCCACCATGGAATCATAATTCGGTGGCACCAGATAATTCTGGTAAACATGGGAATCAACCCGTATACCCGGTCCGCCCGGAGTATGATACTGTGTAATTCGCCCAGGAGAAGGCATGAAGGTATATGGATCTTCAGCATTAATACGGCACTCTATGGCATGTCCGCGAAACTGGATCTGCTTCTGGGAATAGCCAAGCTTCTCTCCTGCAGCTATCCGAATCTGTTCCTGAACAATATCAATACCCGTAATCATTTCACTGACTGGATGTTCAACCTGTACTCTCGTATTCATTTCAATAAAATAAAACTCATTGTTTTCATACAGAAACTCAAAAGTTCCAGCTCCCCGGTAACCAATTTTCCGACAAGCAGTTGCACACCGCTCACCAATCCTGTCCCGAAGTTTTACCGGTAAACCTGGTGCTGGTGCTTCTTCTATCACCTTCTGGTGCCTGCGCTGCATTGAACAATCACGCTCCCCAAGAAAAACCGTATTCCCGTGAGCATCTGCTAAAACCTGGATTTCAATATGACGGGGATGCTCAAGGAACTTTTCCATATAGACCTGATTGCTTCCGAAGGCCGCATTCGCTTCAGCCCGGGTCAATGAAATGGCACCAAGCAACGTTGCCTCGGTATGCACGATACGCATGCCTCGCCCTCCGCCACCGGCCGCAGCCTTGATGATAACCGGATACCCGATGCTTCGTGCAATTCTCAGGTTTTCAACTGGCTCCTCTCCGAGGGCTCCATCCGAACCCGGCACACAGGGCACTCCTGACTTACGCATCATCTCCTTGGCAGAAACCTTATCTCCCATCAGACGGATAGTTTCAGGCCGAGGTCCAATAAAAACAAAACCGCTTTGTTCAACACGTTCAGCAAAGTCGGCATTTTCAGAGAGAAACCCATATCCAGGATGAATAGCTTCGGCATCTGTGACCTCTGCAGCACTGATTACAGCCGGAATATTAAGATAACTCTGAGCTGAAGGGGCCGGGCCAATACAAACAGACTCATCGGCAAGCTTGACATATTTCGCCTCCGCATCCGCTGTAGAATGAATTGCGACCGTACGAATGCCGAGTTCCCGGCATGCGCGCTGTATACGCAAGGCAATTTCGCCGCGGTTAGCAATTAGGATCTTTTCAAACATAAACAGGTTTCCGAGGGATTAACTGATGATGAATAAAGGTTCACCGTATTCGACAGGCTGCCCATTCTCCACCAGAATGGCCTTGATCGTACCATCCCGATCTGCCTCAATTTCATTCAATAATTTCATGGCTTCAATAATACAAATGGTATCACCCGTCTTGACAGGCTGCCCAATTTCGACAAAAGAACGGGACTCGGGAGAAGAAGCGCGATAGAAGGTTCCAACCATGGGAGATTTAAGAACATGCCCTTCTTCCTCAAGAGGTTTCTGGGGCAAGGCATCTTCTGTTTGTGCAGCAACGGATATCTCCTTATTGGTAATATTAACTTGCTGGGGAGTCTGGAAATGTGCAAAAGTAGGGGGAGGAGACGAATGGCTGTAACGCGTAATACGAACCTTTTCTTCCCCCTCTGTAATCTCCAGTTCAGCTATACCTGTTTCATCAACAAGATCGATGAGTTTTTTTAATTTACGTAAATCCATAATCAGCTTTCAAGATAATGAAGTGCCGCAGCAACAGCCAGTTCATATCCATGAGGGCCAAGCCCGCAAATCAGGCCTAAGGCCTTATCAGTAAAATATGAATGGTGGCGAAAGGGCTCACGGGAAAAAACATTGGACAGATGCACCTCGATAAACGGGATTCTGGCCGCGACCAATGCGTCACGTATAGCGATACTTGTATGGGTAAAAGCGGCAGGGTTAATAATAATGAAATCGACGGGGTCATCCATGAGGTTCTGGATACATTCAACAATTCCTGATTCGCTATTGCTTTGAAATGTTTCCAAAGATACGCCATGAACATGGGTGATCTCCGCTAGCTTGCGGTTGATTGACTCCAATGATGTACGGCCATAATGTTCAGGCTCCCTAACACCAAGCAAATTAAGATTAGGGCCGTGGATAACCATGATTTTTCGCATGCGGCAAGTGTGCCGCAAAATGCATTGATATGTCCAGTACTTCCTGAAATTTCGGCGATCAGGTATCTTATCAACAGATAAATTCAGGTGTTGTTCTAAGGATGCGCCAAAAATTGGTCGATATGGGCTATAAACCTATCGGCAGATAACGTTCCAATCAAACGAGCAGGGACAATTTCATGCCCTTGTTTATCAAAACAAATAATCGCAGGCGGCCCGTATAATCCAAAATGGGCCAGAAGCTTTTCATCTTTGACGGAATTCGAGGTGACATCCGCACGCAGGAGCACAAAATCTGATAGCTTTTGCTTGACCCGGGAACGTTCAAAAACGAACCGATCCATTTCCTTGCAGGAAATACACCAGTCCGCATAGAAATCCAGCATGACATAACGTCCATGAGCAGCGGCAAGGCTATCATTCAGCCCATTAAGATCCTGAACAGGAATAAATGCTGGCAAAGAAGATTCGTGTATCGAAAGGGGAGCAAGAACATCGCGCCCTCCTCTTAACACTCCCACGGATTCTGCAAGACCTATGGCCAGAAATAAAATTGCGGCCAATCTCAATAGCAGGGTCCATTGCCATGAACGCCTAAAACCGGGTGCAGCACGCCAAACAAGCCATGAAGTCAGCAAAGAAAGAAGAGCGGCGGCAGTCATCAAAATCCAGGCCGGTAACACCGGTGAGGCCACATAAAGTCCTGTTGCAAGCAACATCAAGCCGAAAAAAACTCTGACCCGCTCCATCCAGGCTCCAGCCCTGGGTAACAGGGCCCCTGCTGATACCCCTATAGCCACAAGCGGCAAACCCATGCCTATTGCCATGCAAAACAGGGCAAAACCGCCCACAAATATATTATGGCTACGACTGATATACAGCAACGCCCCTGCAAGGGGTGGAGCGACGCAGGGCCCGACAATAACTGCTGATAACGCACCCGTCAGGAATACTGCAATCATCCCTCCTCCGCCATGCACCCTGTGGCTAATAGAATGAAGACGATTCTGGAGAGAATGAGGCAGTTCAAGAGAATAAAATCCGAACATTGATAAAGCAAGGAAGATAAAAAGCAGGCTGAACCCTCCTAGCAGCCAGGGGTTTTGCAATGCATCCGTCAAGAACAGTCCTGAAACGCCTGCTGCTATACCTGCCAGGGTGTAGGCTAAAGCCATTCCCAGAACGTAGCACAGACTGAGTATTAATGCCCTGATTCGGGTAATATTTTCTCCCTGTCCGAGGATGATTCCCGACAGAATGGGCAACATGGGCAACATGCAAGGAGTAAAGGCGAGAAGCAACCCAAAACCAGCAAAAACCAAACCTATGTCAATAAAATTCCGTCCCCAGAATTTACCAGTAAGGGCGCCAGAAAACCCGCCTTCACCATAACTGGACACTTCGGGTTGAGTGTTGAGCGCATTAACACGAAAAATCTTCTTCTGGGGGGGATAACAGATCCCACGTTCACTGCAACCCTGATAAGTCAGGCTTAATGTGGCCTCTGCCGGAAAGGAAGCGGGTAAATGAACAAAAGCATCAAATGGGGCCGGATAAATCGCCATTATCCCAAAAGCCGGATCGTTCTTGGTTACCGCTGGCGGCAGAGCTACATTGAGAATCCGACTAGATTCACCCTGATTTAATACAAAATGCAACCGATCCCGATAAAGATAATAGCCAGGGGAGGGTAAAAACTTCACGTCAATAATGTTACCGCTTCGCCTTACGGTTACCCTGAAAGCCTGTGCAGGTGACAAGATGGGAATCTGGGTGTCGAAAGACCCGGAAAATAAATTCTGCGCCACACTGCTTGCAAAAGCACTTTGCCATATCAGGATTGACGCCAAAGCTACCCAAAAAAATCTACGCATCCCCAAGTTCCATATGCATCCATTCCAGATAAGCCGCCGATGCTTCAGCATTCAAAATAAGAATTTCTGGCACATCATAAGGATGAAAAACGCTAATCATCGATTTGATTTCCTCAACACGATACGTCAAGGTCTTGATCATTACTGGCACTTCAGTCATTTCTTCAATGCCTCCTTCCCATCGATAGATAGAATCAACCCTTGTTCCAATCTGGATACAAGCAGCAAGACGCCCTTTTACCAATATGCGGGCAAAATCAAGTGCCGACTCATGATCAGGCAGGGTAGTAAGCATTAAACAGGGCATCGACATGTACAAAGTTGCGTAAAGTAAGGGATTATATCACTTCCAAATCTGATGCTACCGGACAAGATTTCCCAGAAACGCCTTGACTGAAGGATAATTCAATCTCACCCGTAGTTCGGCAAGACGGCGGTTGGAAAGCTGGCGGGACTCAGAAAGAAAAGACAACATTTCATCTGGCAGGATTTCCTGCGCCTGTTTGCGACTGATTCGGGGTGGACGTTGAAGCCCCAAAGCATCAGCTACAGCATCCATATATTCGCCCATGGCAAGCGGACAGCCGTCAGCCGCATGATAAACCCGGCCTGGCCGTCCAAAACGGGGAAGCGCACAAATTATATCAGCCAGATCATCAGCATGGATATGATTCGAAATCGAATCCTCTTCTTGATACAGTACAGGCGTTCCGGCTGCAATCCTCTTCTGTGGAAGCCTGTTTTCCGCATAAATTCCCGGTGTCCTCAAAATGTTGACCCTTACTCCGCGAAAACCCAGCTGAAGTAATACACGTTCCGCATCAAGCCGGCGACGGGCTCGCGGGGTCTGCGGAGCAACAGGCGAAGTTTCAGCTAACCAGGTTCCTCCTCTGTTTCCGTACACCCCACTTGTACTGATATAGATAATCTGATGTGGTAAAATTGAACCTTGCAACAAGGCTGAAACCAGATGTCTGGTACGGATGTCACGATCCCCTCCGGGCTGAGGTGGTACAAAATGAAAGAGGATATGCATACCTTTAACCGCACCTTTAAGACTGTCGGCTTGATCCAGATCGGCTTTAATGGGAATAACCCCCGGGACATTGAACCGCCTGGAATCACGTGTCAGGGCATAAAGCCTAAAGTGATGTTCCAATCGTAATGCCACACGGCGACCGATATCGCCACAACCGATAATGAGTGCACGTCGCATGAATCCCTCCATTAAAGAACATATATTAGGAAATTTGCATGACCTGGTCCATTAACCTTAACCCCGGAGAACATGCCGTAACTGCGCAAAACTCCGAAACTGTCCTGGAAGCAGCGCTACGTGAGGGCTTCATCATTCCTCATGGCTGTCGATCCGGTGCATGCGGAAGCTGCAAAGGTCAAATACTCGAGGGATTGGTGGATTTCGGACCTTACCAGTCCTCAGCTTTGACTGAAGAGGAAAAAAGCGAAGGATATGCCCTGCTTTGCTGCGCAAAACCTCTAAGCAACCTCAATGTTCAGTGCCAGGAGTTACGAAAAAGCAACGGGGTTGAAATCAAAACCCTTCCTGCACGCGTTCAATCCCTTAAACGGCTTGCGGATGATGTTATGATCATGTCCCTCAAGCTCCCGACTGGAGAACCATTTGCCTTCGAACCCGGTCAATACATTGATATCCTTCTCAAAGAAGGCATGCACCGCAGTTTTTCGCTTGCCAATACTCCCTCGACCAGTGAATTTCTCGAACTGCATATTCGTGGCGTTACAGGGGGACAATTCACCAGTCAGGTCTTTAATGAAATGAAGGAAAAAACCATACTGCGCATCCGGGGACCTCTTGGAACCTTTCACTTTCATGAAGAAAATAACAAACCAGTCATATTTATGGCAGGCGGCACCGGTTTTGCCCCTATCAAAAGCATCATCGAAAGCAATTTAAGCAGGAGAATCAACCATGAAATGGTGCTGTATTGGGGAACCCGTTCACTCAAGGATCTATACATGCCGCATCTTCCTTCAGCATGGCAAACAGAAAACCCGAACTTTACCTTTATTCCTGTCTTATCCCAGCCCCAGCCATCTGATTCCTGGCATGGCAGGATTGGTTATGTGCACCAGGCAATAATAGATGATTTCAGCGACCTTTCACGTTATCAGGTCTACGCATGCGGCTCACCCGAAATGATTGATACTGGCCGCACTGCCTTCATCAGCCAAGGACTTGACCCGGAGGAATATTATACCGATTCCTTCATATATCAGTCGAACCCGGTAGCAGTTTAATTTGAGGTAATAGATTCGCGCCATGCCAATAACCCCTGTAAAAGCCCGGTATCGCCCCCTTCAGTACAATAAACTTTCTCAAAACCCACCGACAGGGCGCGTTCCATGATACGCAAGTGAGGAACAAAAACAGGCACAGTTCGCAAAACCCTATCAGATACCATCGCACTTTCAAGAACCTCAACCGCTTCACTACTTGTCAGGCAAAGGGCATGGCACTGGCCCTCCCGCACCGCACCAATCAAGTCAGACGCTACCGAAAAATTCGGCAGCCTTTCGTATACTCCAATCCTGACTACAGTTGCCCCAAACTTTTCCAGTGTGTCCCCTAAGAGTTCTCGGCCATGAGTACCCCGTACAATAGTGATCCTTGCACCCTCTAGTTCATTCTTGGAAAGACATTCAAGCAGGGCTTCGCTATCAAACCGCTTCTCAGGCAACAAGACCTCCTCAATGCCATGCCGATGCAAAGCCGCAGCCGTTGTAGGTCCTATGCTGGCGAAGCGGGCCTTAATGTTTGCCAGATGAGGGGCAATATAAGGCCAGGAAAACTGGACTGACGTTGCGCTTACAAAAATAAGCCAGTCATAACTAGCAATCGCTTGCTCCCATTCTACTATTGAGGATGAGTCGGCCAGAGGTTTTGTTTCAAGCAGGGGGAATATCAGTGCTTCCCCACCATGTCCCCTTACTGCTGACTCGAGTACCCGGTTCTGCCCAGATGGTCGGGTCAGGGCAATATTCAACCCTTTTAGAGACTTCATCCAGTTGCGCGGGAAATCCCGGGGTTTAGCCCGGGGAGGGATAGCGCGGCGGTCTGTGACCGCCCCATTCCCGCTTCTCCTTGTGTGTTGGCTATCTTTGTCAACGAATAACCATACCCGTCTTCACGCTGAATCAGCGTGCAGAAACGGTGATGGATGCCTTGTACCAACCCTGTTGCAGTCTGAATGTTGAAGCTGCCGCTTGCGCGTATGGCGACGCGGCCCAGATAGGCGCCTGCTTTCTTGCCCCTCGTTACCACGGCCTTGACTAGGTCTCCCGTCTGGAACCCGAAGGCGCTTTTGCTTCTGGTCAAGACTCCGCGCGGAAAACCGTACTTCGTCAGGCGCGTGCGCTGATAGCTGCCGCGGCCTGTGGCCTTGATGCTGAGAATGGGTTGTTGCCAGTTTTTGATGGCCTCGACGTGACCCACGCAGACGGCGTCGAGACAATGTTCCTTCGGTACCTGCAACCGGTAACGGTTGTATTTGGTCCGTCCGCCGCTGGCGACTTCGACGGGTAAATTCGTCGCCTTGAGCCGTTGGAACAATGCCCAGCGGTGCTGTTCACTGCCGCCGCATCTTTTAACGGGGCCTTAGCCTGGGCCAGTATTTTACGGACCCGTTCGGGATGCTTCGCTAGAAACTGCTCCACGGGCGTATTGCCCTTGCGCTGATTGCAGTCGTGACAGGAGACGATGAGATTGCTCACGCGGTCACTACCGCCTTTACTGCGGGGATGAATGTGATCGATTTCGAGCGGCGTATGCTCCGCCCCGCAATAGACACATTCCCGGCCCCATTTCTCCAGCAAATACTCGCGGACTTCGTATCTCAGCAACGTTCCCTGCTGGTACTCAGTACCGGATATTTCAGGATTCTGCATCTGCTGCATATCGAACCGTACCAATTCCTGCGACAGCGTAGTAACCGGCGTCCATCGCATCAACCTTTTCACCCACGCCAGCGTCGTATCCACCCGATGTTGCAGGCTGGGAGCCAGCCAGCCATCCTTACGGGTGCGGTTATCGAAGCGGGCGGGCCGAAAGCGAAGGTTCCCGCGACGACGCCGCCGGAACGCGCGGCGGCTGGTAAGGGCATCACGGATCGCATGGCCCCGATGTTTCAGTTCCAGCAGCATGAGGACGGTGATGGTGCGAATGATTTCGCCCGTAGAAACATCCACCGTCTCCTTCTCCCGCACCAGCGCGAGTCCCGTTGTCCTGCTGCCCGGATCCAGTTTCAACCGTAGCGGTTGCAACACGGAATCCGCCCGCAACCTATCTACCAGCCGGATCGTGAACGGAACCATGCGATGAACCCGTGCGCGTCCCTCATGCAGCAACTCACGGGCTCGTGCCGGATGGCACGGCATGAGTGGCTTCTTCCTTTTGTCCAATACCAATATGTGCATAAAAATTACTCCTTAATCTCGCCTTGCGGCGGTGACGTGGGCCTTGCGGCCCATCTCCCCTCGGGAATGTCTGTAACCGGCTCCGTGCTTTTATACACGCGGTTGAAACCTTCGCGGCTTTACCTTTCCGCAGCATGATTCCGACCTTGCAGAGCGGCGAACTGAGGAAGCATTCGCCGGTGCGTCTGAACGACCCGTTACTAACGTTTGCACGTTACTGCGTGCGTAGCACTAACAGTCGTGCTCCCTGGTCAACCTAGTTTGTTTTCACAAGCTCCGGGCTTCAGCCCGGGGTAGTTG
>JAGWIG010000126.1 GCA_028873515.1 Pseudomonadota bacterium
GGTTGACTCCTTGCAGCGGCGATGATGGCGCGGGCGAACTTATCCATAAGCTCGTAAAATTCCTCCCGATCTTCGTATCCTGCGTCCCACCACGCATTAACACCAACTTCTTCTCGTATGCGCTCTATAGCCGCGTAGTTCAACTCACGGAGGGGTGGCGGGTTGCGGTAGAGCTTCGTTCCAATCGGAACTTGATCTGCCTTGAAAGCGGCCATTGTGAAGCCCTGCGTACCCGGCATTGCCCCGACCTCTCCGACCGGCTCCTGCTCTGACCCTGCGATATGCTGCCCCACAAACAAGTCCATGGCAGAATGAACCTTGCCGCACTTATTGCAGATTGAGTCACATGCGGCCAAGTAATTGCAGCCCTTTCGCGGAATCCCCTTGCATGGCTGATGTTCCGGCTCTGCGGCGAGTCGCTCAAAAGCTCCCATCGCTTTTACAGCCGGGCAATCTTTCGTGTGTGGCTTGTATGATAAGACCCCACAGCAGCCACGGTTTCCTACCTCATCTTGTGGGCTTTCGTAGCGTGTACTGTCTAGAAAGCTTTCAAGCGCTTCTTTGACCAACCGCTCCGCTTCCTTCCTATCCTTCTCGTTCATGATCCCTCCTTTTTCCCAGCCTCGAAGCAGGATTGGTTAATCGGCGTATTGGCGGTCTTTGATTGATGGCATCAGATCACCCACAGCAACAGGCCCACGATCAACATTCGGGGCGGCAGCGGGTTTCCTGACAAATTGCTGGCCGTCTTTCCTACCAGACACAAGGCTGTCGAACTTCCCATAAATCCGGCGAATCCATACCGAGACAGATTTATCTCGTTCCATTGCCAGATCAAATCCGGCATCCGAAAAACGCTTTTCAGCACGATCACGAATGGCCGAAAACTTCTCCCGAGATTGCATGTCGGATTCCAGGTATTCAGCAATTCCAAGCATCCATTGGTATTGCTTGATCTTGACCGTGATTTCGTCATGCGCTACCCCGTAACTCCGAGAATGATTGCGGCAATACCACGTGTTTGAACCATGAACGCTATCCGCGAACACGCCGGGAAGAGAGCACCCGAAAGCGGCACAGTTCCGATTGAAAACCGCTTCGGTCTTTTGGTCGTCAGAAGGCCGCTTGAAGGTTCCGCTCATTTTTCATACCTCCCGTCGATGATTTTTTGGAAATTTGTCTGATTCAAAACCCATTCCAAATCCGGCTTCCAGTTTCGGCCTTTGTTCTCAAACCCCCTTGCAAGGGTGGTTGTGGCGACATAGGCAAAAAACGAATCCCACCAAGCTATCCCGTCCTCCGTGGTCTTGTATCCGGTTTCGTTAAAGGGGCTTGGTTTAGCCGCCTGTACCCATCTGGAACGCATTGCCTGTGCCCTAGCACCCTCCCAAGTTCTAGGCTGGATCAAATGCGGCAAATGCTTTCCCCAAAGGGCAATGATTTCCTTGTGCGGGCATTGGGGTAACTTCTCAGGTTTGTTTTCCTCGGGCCGAACGGGGTCAGCAGACTTGTCTGCGGACAAACATGCGTTAGCATGTTCAATTGAGGGATTCAGGAATCCGGAATCAGGAATCAGTAAGAGGGAATCAGGAATCAGAGAATCAGAAGGCGAAGCATCATTTCTTTGAATTAAGTTCGGGTCGATGTTGACCCGACGTTTGCGCGAGTTCTTTTCTTCTCCATCCAATTTGTTACCCTTTCGGGTATTACATGACAAGCATAGCGTTTGAAGATTGTCGTCAGAACTATCCCCCCCTCTTGAGACTGGAAGAATGTGGTCAATGCAAAGATGCTCTTTTGCCCCACATGATTGACAGGAATATGAGTCACGTTCATAAATTCTGACACGCTGAGTTCTTGTTACCCCTGAGGCGACAATCAGGTTTCCCCTTCCAGGAGGTGGCGCAATTTCGCTAGCCTTCTCTTTATAATGTGGGTCTTGGTGCTTAACGAAATTCTCAATCTGAATGTATGAAAGACCATCAATTTCATAACGAAGAATGAACTGATCGCGCTGAAGTAGATTTAACATCGAATCAACGTCAAAAGAATCAAATGCAAACAATTCCGCCTTGATCCTTTTTGGTCGATCTTCCAGCCTTCCCTCCCTATCGGCTAAACACCAAAGCCCAATAAACAATAACCTTGCCTCGCAAGGCAACTCAGCCAAAAACTCGTTTTTGAAAAAACCTGGCTTAATGTTTCTAGCGCGAGCCATCTACGCCACCACAAAAATAAAAAAATTCCCCGGCCCAAGGGGGGGTCGGAACCGGGGAAAAAGCTCGCGCAGAGTCAGTAAGCGCGAACGGAGGAGAGGGTATCATGCTACTTTTTCAAAGGGATTGATGGAGTAAATTTCAGCAAGGGAAACCTCGCCGCCAGTGGTGGATACGATAAGCCTGGCTTGTGCCGGCCTTGGGGTTCGCTCCCCCCGACGCCAGCCGGCAGTAGTTCGGACTTTGACGCCCCACATTGCGGCGCAATGGGCATCCCCGTGTTTTTTGATGTATTCAGCAAGTCTCATGAAACAGACTTATACGCGAATCGCGTATTCTGGTCAAGAGGGGGTGAAATAAAATTTTTCTCGTTCCAAATCCGGTTGAAATTAAACGCCAGGCAACGCTCGTCCAAGCAAGGGATTGCCAGTTATTCACATAACCCCATGATATTAAAAGAGTGGTCGCGCTTCATACATTTTTCATATATGGCTCACGCAAAACGAGTAAAAAAGTTCTTGCACCTATACGCGCATCGTGTATTATCAATACTCATACGCCACCCAAACGGCGTTAATCGGAGGATGCAATGTCGAAAAAGTACGAATTTACCGGCGAAGTAAAAACTGTGCTTGGCGTAGAGCTAAAGCAAATCCGCGCCCTCATTTCATTTGGCGTTGTCGTAAAGGGCGAACTGGGCGGCTGGATTGAATCAGAAAAAAATCTTGACGCTTCCGGCAATGCTTGGGTGTCCGGCGATGCTTGGGTGTACGGCAATGCTCGGGTGTCCGGCGATGCTCAGGTGTCCGGCAATGCTTGGGTGTACGGCGATGCTTGGGTGTCCGGCAATGCTTGGGTGTACGGCAATGCTCGGGTGTCCGGCGATGCTCAGGTGTCCGGCAATGCTCAGGTGTCCGGCAATGCTCGGGTGTACGGCAATGCTTGGGTGTACGGCAATGCTCGGGTGTCCGGCGATGCTCGGGTGTACGGCAATGCTCGGGTGTACGGCGATGCTTGGGTGTCCGGCGATGCTCGGGTGTACGGCAATGCTCGGGTGTACGGCAATGCTGACTTTATGCTGGTCGGCCCACTTGGTTCACGCCGTGCTTTTCTCACCATCCACGCTGACGCCAAAATCGGAATCCGCTGGACCACCGGATGTTTTTCTGGGAGCGTGGATCAGTTCAAGGATGACATCCAAAAAACCCACGGAGACAACGAATACGCTAGGCAATATCGAGCAGCCATTGAGTTTGCGTCTAGCGTTGTAAAGAGCAAAGCGAAATCGGAAATCAATGCGTCCACGGAGAACGGCGCGGGGCGCGAATAGACACTTTCGGGAGAACGAGATGGGAATTGGAATGGGTCGCTGGAAATTTCAGTTAATCAGAAAAAAGGGTAAAGCGAGCAGAACCACATCAACGCGCTGCCGCCGGATTGTTTTGCGCCCCCCGGAAGGCGGCTGGAAAGGCGGTCTGCCGGAGGAAAACGGCTGGAAGCCAAGAGGTCGCGCCTAGTCTTTGGGGCGCGAATAGATAAACGGAGGAATGATGGCAAAGAAAGCTGTGAAGAAAATCGAGACGCTCACAAAAGAGCAGCAGGCCCAATTCGGCCCATGGGTAAAAAAATGGATAGAGATTGGATTATCCACTGAACCTGCCGATTTTGATGCCGCAACTAATGCCGCGTTGAAAGCGTACAAGCTTTGCAATCTCGATAAACCCATGGTTGTACTGCGTATGCAATCTCCATACGCCGCAACTGTCGGTGGCGCACTGGCATGGCAAATGCTCAGGAAATTTTTTGGGGCTCAGGTCGGGGATCAGGTCAGGGCTCAGGTCGGGGATCAGGTCAGGGATCAGGTCGGGGATCAGGTCTGGGCTCAGGTCAGGGCTCAGGTCAGGGATCAGGTCGGGGCTCAGGTCTGGGCTCAGGTCAGGGATCAGGTCAGGGATCAGGTCGGGGCTCAGGTCGGGGCTCAGGTCAGGGCTCAGGTCTGGGATCAGGTCAGGGCTCAGGTCTGGGATCAGGTCAGGGCTCAGGTC
>JAGWIG010000127.1 GCA_028873515.1 Pseudomonadota bacterium
TCAGTTCGCTGCTCTGCAAGCGGCAGGGGTAGACAAGCGTAGGGTCAGCACGAAACAGCCTGTCGCAAGGTTCGCAAGAACCGAAGCTGCGTTACAACCCTGGCGAGGGGAGCGAACCGCAAGGTTCCGTCACAAGGCCCGTAAGGGCATGATTGGAAAGGGTGCAACGTGGCTGTATTTGTAATCGATAAAAGAAAGAAACCGTTGATGCCGTGCAGCGAGAAACGGGCAGGAAAGCTGCTCGCGTCCCGCCGTGCGCGTGTTCACCGGCTCATTCCGTTTGCGATCAGGCTTGTTGATCGTACAGTTGCTGAATGCGAATTGCAGCCGGTCAGAATCAAGATTGGCCCGGGGAGCAGGTTCACCGGCATCGCTGTTGTCCGCGAAGCAAAAACAGTGGATCCGGCAACAGGCGAAATGGGCACGACCGTTCATGTACTCAATCTTTTTGAGTTGCTGCACCGTGGGCGGCAAATCTCCGAAGCCTTGACGGCCCGCCGCTCAATGCGCCGCCGCAGGCGGAGTTGTTTGCGCTATCGTGCGCCACGGTTCCTGAATCGCGGGAACAAGGCCAGAGGCTGGTTGGCACCCAGTCTGCAACATCGCGTCGATACAACGGTTGCCTGGGTAAACAGGTTTCAGAAGATGGTGCCGATTGCCGGTCTTACGCAAGAGCTGCTCCGGTTTGATATGCAGCAAATCGAGAACCCGGAAATATCCGGTGTTGAGTACAGCCACGGCACGCTGGCCGGTTATGAGGTGCGTGAGTATCTGCTGGAAAAATGGGATAGAAAGTGTGCGTATTGCGATGCCAGGGATGTGCCGCTGAATCTGGATCACATCTATCCTAAAACGAATGGAGGCAGCAACCGCGTATCGAATCTCACGCTCGCATGCGTGCCGTGCAATCAACGTAAGGGCGCACAGGATATTCGGGTGTTTCTGGCGAAAGATACCAGGCGGCTTGACCGGGTATTGGCTCAGACAAAACGCCCGCTCAGGGATGCGGCTGCGATGAATACAACACGATGGGCATTATTCAATGCGCTCAAGGCAACAGGTCTGATGGTAATTACCGGCTCTGGCGGCTTGACGAAGTACAACCGCGTGCAGATCGGGATACCGAAAACACACGCGCTAGACGCGGTATGTGTAGGCGCAGTCAGTGCTGTGACAGGCTGGGGAAAGCCGACACTGGCCATCAAGGCGACGGGGCGCGGAAGCTATCAACGTACGCGATTAGATACCTTTGGCTTCCCGCGTGGATACCTCACAAGGGAGAAACGTATCAAAGGTTTTCAGACCGGCGATATGGTTTGCGCCCAAGTCCCAACCGGCAAAAAAGCAGGAATTCATACTGGACGCGTGGCGGTTCGTGCAACAGGCAGTTTCAATATCCAGACCGCAACAGGTGTTGTACAAGGCATATCTCACAGGCACTGCAAGGTAATTCAGCGTGCAGACGGATATGGCTATTTGATGGTGGCAAAAATGGAGAGTGATCCGGTACGCCACAAAGCAGGGGTTGCTTCGCAATCCGCGCTCTGCCTCCCCGGCATGAATGCCGAGGTTTCACGCGCAACTTGATGAGTGAAAATTCTAGAAAATCCGATTTTACCCCGCATATTGATGTTGAGAAAAAATGCGCCCCCTGGGTGACGCTGGATTATGAAAATATTAAAGCCGCACAATGTCGGGCAAGGGATCTTGCCGAAAAAGCCACACAGGAATCCAGCAGTTATGCCCTTGGGTTTTTAGAAGCCTGTGAAGTGACAGGCATTCTTCACATGGATAAATATGATGAATTGTCAAATAAGATTAAAAGTCGATTGTAACGAAGGAATGTTACACCTCTATCAATTTCAAGCCTGCCAGCCTTGCCTTGATTGAACGAATCCATTCCATCATTGATGGGTATATTGCGTCCGCCTACATCATTGCGGAAATTCAACAACTGGACCGAAAAAATAATGAATAGTGTAATAAAGTTCCAAAATGGCTTTGAACAAGATACGGATCCAGCCCGGATTAATCCAGCCGGGATTGCATGGAAAAAAATGGAAGGCAGTGACGCCCTGGTATGGAGGGCCAACCTTTTCACCTATCCGAACGGCGAGACTGTGCATGTTCTGGCCATGCCTACAAAAAGTGGATGGCTGGTGTCCGATGGGGGCATGACCACCACCCATAAACATTCACGTGCCTTGAATGAATCTTCTGCCTACCGTGAATTATGGATGAGATTCCATGAGTTTTTTGGAGTTTTCCCGGAAGCCAACGACCTGGTTATTGAAACAGATAAAGCAGAATATAGCCGTGATAAGGCCGCTCGACTCATTGTCTCAATTGCAACCTTGCTTACAAATATCCAGAAATAAATCATTGAAAGGTAAATCCATGGATTCTAATGCGACAGATTCTGAAGCAAGCCTATTTACAGCAGTTTACGGACTCAATCTAGAAAAGGGGGTGAGTCAACTAAGTTTTACAGACTCTGCCCTGCTAATCATCTGTTTAACCCTATCGTTGGCATTAATCGGAAATAAACTAATGTTTGGGTGCTCATTAACAAAAACTCTGAATATTTCATCAGCGAATGATTGTCCTATAGAAGTTACACCTTCAAAATCTAATAATACAATTTGAAACAACTCTACTCTTGCTAAAAGTCTTTTGGCTTGGGAACGAGAAATTAGTTCATCATTTCCATATTGAGCCAGTTTTACAGGCACAACTGTTTTGTTAAATCCATAATCATCGTCCCCCACAGTATATTGATCAAATATCTTTTTGGTGGTCCTTGCAGTGTGATTGTTCAATAACATCCAAACTGAAGTTCCATTTCGATGTTTATTCCCTTCAATAATCCAATCTTCTCTATCTCCAAAATTGTGTGCGAAAGAAATCCCCCTCGATATTATCGAATATTCATCAAACATTCTGGATGAAAAAAATATGCCTTCACCTGTATGGTGAAAAGGATCTGTAGTCAGCTTCCCTTTTGCCAATTCAAAAATAGCCCATTTTTCGTCTAGGAGATTAAATGTATCTTTAATTTTTTTGAATATTCCAACCCCATTATCTGAAATGCATATCTCAGTATTAGCAGGTGTTTTTTTAATATAAACATGGATTTCTGTACAATCGGAATGATCAATTGCATTATTGAACATTTCAGTAAAACCGTAATCCCAGATTTTTAACACATTGTCTGGCATAGGATTAAGTCTTGGAAGAATATCGTTTCTCCAGATTATGTCTTCGGCTAAATCAGGAGTGACGGGATATATATTATCCCATTGCAATAATGGGCTCGGCTTGTAGGAGCAATTGCGCGTTTTCCCCGTTTGAATTAATGAATGTTTCGCTGTTAAATATTTAAGATGAACATTGATAGCTTGACGGCTAATATTAAAATGTTCCGAAGCTATTTTACCGATATCACGGGGGTGAGCTTCAACATTCTCAAGAATAAAAAGGCGAATTTTTTCTCCGCGAGCTCGTAATTTAGACATTGATTAAGCATCCCATTCTTATGGCCATTTAAATTGAGGATATTGTCAACTTTATATGAGTAATTTGTCAATGAATTATATGCTGCTGATAGCTTGTCAGCTATCAATAATGGACAGTATTAACAATAACTCCTGGACTGGAAATGAAAATCGTTGTGAATTCATGCACATAATATATCACACCTTAAACTTGATAATGAGTGCTAGGATCACATATAATTCATAGATCACATTAACAAAACCAATACTATTCATGCCATTTGCATGAGGTTATGAAACACCAATCCAGCATTTAAATCATCGTCAAATTCCCACGCAGATCTTCATATCTTGACTAACCCTATAACCCTGTATAATTCCACTTAATACATTATTACAGCGCACGGATATCCTTAAACGCGCCACGAAGCTAGTGCCAACCCAAGCGATGCTCGAAATAATCCGTGTTGAGGTGTCTGCAAGGCAAGCATCGCGCCTTCACTTTTTTCACAAGGTGTTAAGTCAACTACCCCGGCCTAAAGGCCGGAGCTTGGAAGAGCAGTAAGAAGCTCGGTTGACCAGCCTAAGTTACAAAGTATCGTAACTACGTTGTAACGAAGTACAAGACGCACCAGCGAATGCTTCCTCAGTTCGCTGCTCTGCAAGCGGC
>JAGWIG010000128.1 GCA_028873515.1 Pseudomonadota bacterium
CCAGTGGGTGGCACGTGCCCCGCCTTTGCTACTCCCATTAAAACCATCACAATAGGAAAGCCAATCATCATGATTGGCACGAATAAATGCGCGCCCGATCCGAATGCCGTAAACCTTATCCCACGTTAAGAATTTTCTCCCGTCTTTCGGCGCACTCTCAATCGGCCTCCACTCGCACGCCTTAGCAACCGCCGCCGCCATCGCTTTACGCATTGCGGCGCGCATTCTGTCGCATTTGTAAAAACCGTAATTCCGCACCGATGTTTCGGCCTCCCACAATATCAGTTCAATAAAATCATCAACCTCATCATCGGTCATTTCAAAAGTCGGGCTTGTCATTTTTTGCCTCTCCTATTTTAATGATCATGTACGTGCGGCTTTAAAAAATCACCGAACCATTTTTCGTTTATCAAAGTCCGTTGCCTCATGCGTCCTTGAGCGTTTATGACCCTCATCACCGCAAACATACGCCCTTTTGCGTCCCGTGAAGTCCAAGACAATAACTCCATCACGCGACCATCATTAGCGCGCCAAATTGTTCCGGGATTAGGAAACCTTTTAGTTTCAGATGGCGCTTCCATTTCCGGCAAAACCCCGGCAGCCCGCAGGGCGTCGATCTGGCGCGCGGCTTCGGCGATCATATCAACGTGACACTGGCGGGGGATACTACACGCCCAACTCCTTATGGTTTTAATGTTTGTTCCAGAAAGGGCAGGATGATTTCGGGTTGATGCGAGCTTGATTTGCACCGCAGCTTCTAAAACCGGGTCGGTGAGGGGTTTTGTCATGGTGTTTCCTTTGTCATGAGGGCGCGTAGTTGCCGTGCAAGGTGCGCCACCGCACGACCCCACGCTTCAGTAAGATAGTCCTTATTTTCAAGTTCAGGGCGCAGCTTCATGCAGTGGGCTGCCGCCTCTTCCAGCGCATCATTCCGAGTGGCAGCGATCTGGGCGCGTAGCTTCTCAATATGCTCCTCTGCAGCGTCTACAGTAGCATTCGCAAGATAAAACTGGGAGCGCCACTGACTCCTGTCAGCAGCAAGGGTGAGGATCATGTCAGCAGCCTCTCGGTAGTGTAAATGCCCAGCGGTAGAATAAACAAGCTTTGAGACCATCGTCTCGACTTCTTCGGTTGTCGGGGTCATCAGTATGCCTTTCCACCATGGGCTAGACGAGATTCCCGCGTGTGGTCGTGCCGGGTCGTGTTAAATTTGCACTTCTCAACAAGCGCCCCGGCAATGTCCAGGCCAAAGCCCTCCGCCATATCAAGAATGCGAATAACCGCATCGGCAAGCTCAACTTCAAGCATTGGGCGGTAAGGGAGTTTGTCATCCATCAACCCCTTGCGGTGTCCCTCCATGCCCTCGGCAATTTCGCTCACGATCAGCATAAGAAGTTCGCCTGCGTTTCTCTGAATAGGCTCTCCTGTATGCAGATCGCACCACCATTTTGCATTATGGTAGTGAATGGCTTGACAAGCGCGCTTGAGGTAAAACCTAATTGCAGGCCAATAAGAATGTGAATTATCGAACTCGTAATAATCTGTGTTTTTGGGGAGTTTCTCGATTTCCATTACGCCGCTTCCTTCACGCCGCTTCTGGCGTATGTGTGTCGTCTTCCGATACATCAAACGGGTTAGCAGTTTCGTTCACCGCCAGCGCGGTTGCTATGGCATCATCAACCTGCTGCGCCAGCTCGGGTCGACTTTTTGCGAGGTATGCGCGCTGCTTTATGACGGTTTGATCGCCGGTAATCGCCTGCAAAGCGGACGCGCCATCGGCGTCTTGAATGCGCTCAACTAGATCGCGTACGCCCTCTGCGACCTTGTCTTTTTGTACTGATATTGCATCTGCATCACTTGCAAGCTTAAGCGGCTGTACCGTGAATGGCTTGCGGCTGGCTTTTGTAGCGGTCAGCATTACAGTGCGTGGTTGTTCCAAATTTGACATATGGCTGATCCGAATACCGCCGACTTGCGCCCCTCCAAAAATAACTTTTTCGTCTCGGTAAAGCGTCAATGAGCGCCCTATGTATTTTTTGGCGTCATCTCCCCATACGTGGACAAGGACTCGGCTCATGCTTTTGCATGGCTTGTATGGCTTGCCGCCATCGCCATCAAAATGCACAGAAACCGGCTGGTCTCCGGGTCTAATATCAATTCCAGTGATTTTGATGGTCAGCGGGCGCCCGATTAGGTCGTCGGCATTAAGCTGATCTGACTTCGGCTTGATTGCGTCAAGGATACTGTTCATAGTTGCATCTCCAAGATGTTACGGCGCTCAGTTGGTATAAACATCACGCCTGAATTTAGAGCTTCGGTATACTCATGCCATTTTTGCGAAAGCTGCCTTTCAAATTCACCCGACGCCTGCACAATGGCGTCCATAACTTTTTCATCTGGGTAGACCCGAATTACAGGCATCCCAATGCCGCCACTGAACGATAAAAAGTCACACCACGCGCGCTCGCTAACTAGGTGGCCCGTTTGCTGCTGCATTAAGTAGTCAAGAGGAATTTTCTGGCCCTTTACGCATTCGATAATTGTCTCAAATTGGAATTTTTGACGGCGGCTTTTACATTCGATAAAGCCGTCATCGCCGATTAGACCATCAGGGGAAAAACCAAGTGTAAATCCCCACTTATCATTGGTAATGAACCCCATCTCATCGACGCGAACTTTTTTATATTTCGCATACAATTCTTTTGCGATGACTTCATCATCGTGGCCGCGCATCATGTCGTCGTTGATGTAATGTGGTTCAACATATTTATTGACGCGCTGCGCCAACAGTTCGTAAAGATGAGTCCGGGTTTTTTCATTGGCAGCCACCTTCAGCGAAGGCGTAATGATTAGTTTCATTTCGCTTGCAGTAAGCAACCCGCAACGCGCCGCTAACCACGCTTCCGAGCCTTGGTAAAAATCATCGGAGTTGTGGTGGTATTTGATATGTGACGGCTGCTTGAATACGGCACTCATTTCAAAACCCCCTGCGCCTGGTAATTTCGGTGACGGTCGCCGGACTACGCGGCGTGCGATAAATCGACACACAGGAATGCCAGACCGCAACCGGCACGAAATATGCCGCGCACACGATCATAACGAACCAAACAAACGACAGCAGCGGGTGTGCGTCTAGGTAAGAAAATCCGGTCATTTCAAAACCTCCAGGATTAGGCCGAGCAGGGCCAGATACGTGATAAAAAAGCATGCGTCGTGCAGGGCGTTACGGTGCGGGGGCATTTGTTTTGTTGCCGTGACGTGGTGTCACAACTTGTTGCCTATGGCGCGCTTGCGCGGATGAAATCGCGTATCGCAATTGCCTCATCGACCCATTCCAGCGCAATCTTGGAAACAGGATTGGTCGCGGGAGTATCGCCGGAGCGGATGGCGGTAAACCATTTTTCTCGTGGCGAGCCTGCGTCCGAGTGAAAAATGATACCTTGAATTACCTCAAAGTCGTCGCCGTTGTAATCTTTTTGGCCATTGGCTTTCGCCAATGTTCCAGCCAGGCAAGCGCACTTGCCGGAATAAGTTGAGCCATCAATTTTTCCGTTAATAATTGAGATGCGAAGTGCATCAAGTTCGTTTGGAAGGCGCAAAACCTCGGCTATTAAATCGTTCTTGATGACGGACAGGTTCGCCTTGGACAGGTCCGCCTCGGACAGGTTCGCCTTGGACAGGTCCGCCTTGAACAGGTTCGCCCATGACAGGTCCGCCTCGGACAGGTTCGCCTTGGACAGGTCCGCCTTGAACAGGTTCGCCCATGACAGGTCCGCCTTGGACAGGTTCGCCTTGGACAGGTCCGCCTCGGACAGGTTCGCCTTGGACAGGTTCGCCTTGGACAGGTTCGCCTTGGACAGGTTCGCCTTGGACAGGTCCGCCTTGGACAGGTTCGCCCATGACAGGTTCGCCTCGGACAGGTCCGCCCGGGCCTTTAAAGCCTTCGTTACAGCAAACCCTAATTTTACCGCATATGTTTCCTCAGCAAATTTTTCCGAAAGCTCGGTTTCAAAAAGCACCGCGCCAGAAAATCTGTTTTTAATCTGAAATTTCACATTCATCTCCATCAACCCGCAGTGCAGCCTAAAAAGTAATTATTTGTCGCGGCATTTTTCCGTTCGCGCTTGAGCCAATCCCGCATCT
>JAGWIG010000129.1 GCA_028873515.1 Pseudomonadota bacterium
CGCAATGCATTCAGCGCGTATCGAAGTTGCGATTCTATCGATGGCCTATCAAAGCACTGTGTTGTCGTGCATGAGAAGCCTGGAACGAGGCGAGGAAATGTATCCGATGGCATTCGAGAAGCCATCGACGCCGCCATGCAGGAGACCGGACGATGAAGTTAAGGACTGATTTAATAGCTAACGTCATGTTCGGAAATACCGTATCCCCAGCAGGAACAGACGACGCTGTAGGGCACGACGCCCTTGCCGCCCATGCGCTGTTGCGGGCGATTGGCGAGCAGATTGGCTCCGATGAACGCGGACCGCTACTGGATCGAGCCGACGAACTCATGCGTGAGTGGGCCGAGCAAGACGAGGTGTAATAATGAATGCCTTTCACAGACGATATGAAATTGCAGCCGAGAAGCGTAGGCGTTACTACGCTCTTGAATCTCAAATTGCTCGTGAAACTGTCATGCGTATGTTTGAGACTGCTTACAAGGAATACTACGGAAAGCTTCCCAAGATTACCTACAATCGAGGTATTTTCACTGTAGCTGGTTATGGGAAGTTTACAAGGAATAAACTGCGGCATCGCGCTGAATACCTGTCAGCTCGATTGCACAAGGAGGAAATAGAAACACCTGATGATATGGAATAGATATGTCCCAAATTGGGACACACCTACATGAACAACCCTTTCACCTCCTGCAACTTCCCTACGATAACTCATTGACGCCGCCCCCATGTGGGGGTATGATTGACCCACGATCTAAAACAACCGACAACTTTACCTACGCAACACACTTTCCTCGAATATCAAGTCTTGCCCATAACAGGGCATGAACCCGCTGTCCCAAGGGCCAGCACAAAAGTGGCAACCATGCCAAAACCTCAACTAAGTGGAGTATAAGATGGAAGTTTCTGCCAAGACCAAAGAGCACCCGGAATCGGTCACTGTCAACTATGAAATCCCCGATGATCTGGCAGGCCTGACTGCTACCTTCGGCGAAGCAGTTGTTGCCAGCAATGCGAAGGGTGCGATCGTGATTTCCCTTCAGGCCTTCATCCGCCGGCACATCGATAAGCCGAAGGAAGAGCTGGACAAGCTGGTTGCAGCTTGGAAGCCGGACACCCGTGCTGCTTCTGGCCCGCGTAAGTCTCCGGTGGAGAAGACCCTTGAGCTGTTCCAGGGCATGACTCCGGAAGCTCGTGCGGAACTGCTCAAGCAGCTGAAGGACGCTCAGCGCGCCGCGCAGGGTTAATTGGTAACCTGGACTGGCATACTCCAAATCATTGCGATCAATCCCCCTTCGACGCAATAGGGACTAACGTATGCCGCCTGTGGAAGATCCAGATAATGAGGTTGCGAACCGGCTGTGTAAAGACTGGAAGCAACAGTATGAAGTTCGATTCTTTCATTTCATGCAAGCGATGGATACGCCATTCTGGCATCTTGTGATGAAAGACTTGATGGATAAAACCTTTGGCCCATTGAAGTAACAGTGGGCATTGTTCTTTTCCTTGTTGCCCAGACCATGCGTCTGGGGGTATACCTTCAGGGAAAAGACCAATAAGCGGAGCTAGCTCAACTGGACAGAGCATCGGCCTTCTAAGCCGATGGTTGCAGGTTCGAGTCCTGCGCTTCGCGCCAACATAAGTACAAATAATAACAACTGAGATCCCAGATGAAAAATGTATACATAGTTAATAATGGTGGGCATGACTACGCTGACGCCGAAAGGTTCGGTCAGGTAGTCTTCTGCATGCAGAGCGGTGTGGGAAAGTGGGATACTTCTCAGATGTATCGAGAACTGTCGGAATCATTGGCAGACGCAAAGGCAGATGATTATCTTGTACTATCCAGCCTAACTTCCCTCTGCTGTGTAGCGACGGCAATCTTGGCAGATCGATTCGGGGAAGTTCACTTCCTTATCTTCAAGGATGGCAAGTATGTTGAAAGGACTCTTGTGCTGAATAACTGAGAGGCTCAAATGAACAACGGGAAACAAAATTTTCAAGATAGCGTAACAAGCGCATCATTTTCTTTGTCACTGTCTGCTAATATGGTAAAGTGTATGTGGCTTATTGCAGATTGTGATATTAGTCATACGGTAGCTTTTGATAGATTTGTATCTACGGCAGACAGTTTAATTGAAAGAGGACTTGTGTGGCATAAGTCAGACGAGTCAGAAAGGATAGCTTTTATAGATATGAATCATCCATCCCCTAACTGGGGGCTGACATATGCTGGAAGGCTTGTATATGAACTTCTGAAATTGTCAAATCTTGTACCGATCAAAAAGGACGAGGCGGCATGACAACTGAACAACTACCAACTTCAGACAATGAAACATACGATAACACTCGCATATCCGCATATAAGACTTGCCCTAGATCTTACTTCATTCGCCATGTGTTGAAGTGGACAGGTGATGGTGTCAGCCCTGCTCTTGTATTCGGTAGCAGCTGGCACGCTGGCATGGATGCAGTGTGGGGATATGCAAAGGGTAACACGCAAAGCCAACTGACAGAGCTTGCCATGCTTTCCTTCTACCAGAAGTGGGAAGAAGAGGGGCTGGAAAGAGATATGGATCTGTCAGAGATGGAATCCATGGGAGCACGTACTCCTATGATCGCCCATGAGATGTATCACAACTACGTGAAGCAGCGTTGGTCGATGCTACAAGAGTGCGACCTGATTGCAGGCGAGCAACCCTTTGCTGTGCCGATGCCTGGACATTCCGATACTTGGTACATTGGCAGGTTGGATAAGTCTATCAGGTTCAATGCACAAAATCTGGTACTGGAGCATAAGACCACTAGCCTGTATCGCATACAGGGAAACTTCGATCCGATGTATGTGGATAGTTGGTATTCATCCTCGCAGGTTAAGGGATATGAGTTTGCTGGTACATTGTACTACGGTGACCTAGGTGGCGTATGGGTAGATGCTGCGCTGGTACATAAGAAGGTACACGATGCCTTTAAGTTCATCCCGGTAAAGCACAACACTGATCTACTGACAGAATGGGTATGGGATACTCAGCAGTGGATCACTCGAATTAAGAACGACGTAGCAGCGTTCAAGTCAGCTGGAAGGTTGGAGCCTGGAGTATTTCCTCGCAATGAGGAGTCGTGCTTTGGTAAGTATGGTACGTGTCCATTTCTTGATATTTGTAGGACGTGTAGCGATCCGAGTAGGTTGGATTCAGTACCTGCCGGGTATCAAGAGAGTGAGTGGAATCCCTTCGACGTACTTGGATTGGCCAAACTAGTTGAAGAAAAACAACAGTAAACAACAGGAGAAATGAAATGGCTAAGATTATTCAGATCGGTTATGGTTCTTCTATTCTCGTTCCGTCGCACTGCCTTGCTCAGTTTGTAGAGCTGCTTGAGGAGTGCCATCAACTTGAGGGCAGCAATCAGACAGGAACTCTCAAAGCAGTTGAATATACTGTGAGCAATCCCCACCCTGATCTTGGGCGTGAGATGACTCAGCGGGAGCAGGAGTTGGAGAAGACTGCTTCGGATAACAATAGCCGTTGGTATAAAGAGTATACCAAGGCAAATGAGCTGGAGAAGCAGGTTGCTTGTTTGAAGTCTCAGGTAAATGACTTGATCGAGCGCGGAGTTTCTGGGGCTGTGTTTGGCGGTACTGATAGGGCTGATGCTATTGCGTCAGACGATGAGACTGAAATCTAATGGCAAACGCTAAGTCAGCTCATAGTACAGCCAAGCACAAGTTCCTCCTCCTTGGAGACACTGGCAGTGGTAAGACAACTCAATTCCTTACCCTGCCAGGGCGGAAGTTCATCTACCTATTCGATCCCAACGCTATCCTCTCCCTCCGAGGTTTCGACGTGGAGTATGAGGAGTTCTACCCGGATCGACTGAACCTTTCCGTTAAGTCTCTGTCAAAGGATAAAGGTGGTGATAAGACTACTGATCATAAGAATGACCTGTATCGTATGTGGGAGCAGGACTTCGATGATAAGATGGCATCAGGGTTCTTTGATGACTTCGACGTGATTGGAATTGATAGTGCTACCACTCTCCTCGATCTAATCATGGATCGTGTTCTTACCATCAATGGTCGAAGTGGTACGTGGCCTCAACA